>CATGXW010000098.1 GCA_949542085.1 uncultured Alphaproteobacteria bacterium | reverse complement strand
TCTAAAGATTCTTCCGCCATAAGTTCAACCTAAAAAGAAAGTGGCGGAGAACAACGACCCTGACCGCGTTTGTTACGGCTGCTTTCTTCCGAACCTGACCGGATTGGCAAATCGTCAGCCCACTGTTCTCCAGTGCTTATACATAGCAGAAATCTACCTTTTTTCAAGAAGATTTTCCGCCTAAGGGATAATAATGTTCATTCGGCGGAGTTCTTCATAAATCGCCTTCTGTTCTTCTTCCGGCGTCAAAGAGGAAGCTGTTTGGTTTTCAAGGGGCAAAACTTCGCCGTAAATCAGGATTTGCGCGGTGGAAGGATCTTTTCCGTAAATAACCGGAGCCTGATAAGAACTGTCAATATTTACCGAAGACAAAATCTGTCCGCTGCCGTCATCCGCAAATCTTCTTGAGGCGGCATCAACAACCACGTCACTTTCACGACGGATTTCAACAATATCTAAACTATGTTGATTTGTGCCGTTTTCAAACAGGCGAAAACTGCCGTTAATACCGGCATAACCGTCGGGATTGGTAATCGCTTTGTTGATGTTGTCCGGATTCTGTTTTGACAGTTCATTGGCCAAAGCCACGGCGTCATAGGCAAAAGAATACAAACTGCTTGGTTTTTCGCCAAAAAGCTGATTGTATTTGTTTGAAAAATAATTGCTGTAACTGCGTGACAACGCCGGATACCAGCTGCGAACAATCATCGGTTCTTTATTATAGTGACCATTTTCCCACATTGATGTTCCAAGGAACTGAACCTGCGGATAAGCGGCGTCATAATAAGCAAACATTGAAATGGCCGATGTTAGTTTGGCGCCTGTTTCCGGAATCAAAACCGCGTCAAAACCAATGTCGCCCAACCCTTCTTTAGTTTTTAGGCGTTGCAAAGCCTTTGAGGCGCTGGCATTGCCGGCGTCAGCCTGTTTTTGCAAAGACGCCCTAAGAGCATTCAATCGTTGTTTTCGCACGCCGTGATTGGTCATTTCTTTGATAATTCCTGAAAAATCGGATGTTTCCGGCGGATAAAACGCAATAGCCGTCACATTCACGCCATTTTTTTGCGCCGACTTAACGGCGGCTTTGGCGACGGCGCTTCCCGTCAAATTATCGGGAATGAGCAAAGCAAAACGTTTTTTGCCTTTTTGTGCCGCATAGGTCATGATTCGGTTAACCTGCTCCTCAACCAACAAACCGAGAGTATAAACGGTGGGTTGCAAAACCTCCTGCGCGGTTGAAAAAGCAATAACAGGCACGCCTTGATAAATTGTTTCATTGGCAATGGCTTGAACTTCTGTGCTCATCAGCGGGCCGATAATCAAATCAGAACGCTGACGAATAGCGTTTTCCACGGCAATACGGGCGCCGCTGGATGTGCTTTTTGTGTCATAATATTGCAAAACAAGGTTAGGATTATTAACATCTTCCAGAGCAAGCATTGTCGCGTTTCTCAAGCCTTGTCCCTGTTTGGCGGCTTGTCCTGATAAGGGAAGCAACACGCCGACGCGAAATCCTCTGCCGTCTTGCGAAATATTAATCTCACTGATGTCGGTGTTAATCGATTCTGAGCCGCCACGGGATGAAATTTCCGGCCCCTTGGTGGAAAAACATCCGCACAAACCTAAACAGGCAACAAAAAGACTAATTTTTTTAAACACTTGCATTTTATCCCAAAATATAAAACAATCTGATTCAAGTTTTAGTTTAAATTTTATGTCTTGTAAAGAGAGGTCTTTTGAAAAGCGGAATATATATTGTCGCCACGCCGATTGGTAATTTGAATGACATTTCCTTTCGTGCTAAAGAGGTTTTGAACGAGGCGGATGTCATCGCCTGTGAAGATACCCGTGTGACCAAAAAACTTTTTTCTCTCCTCGGCTTAAATCATAAAAAAACATTCATTGCTTTTCATGATCATAATGAAGATGAAAAGGCTCAAATACTCATCGATTATGTCAATCAGGGATTGGCCGTTGCGCAAGTCAGCGACGCCGGCAGTCCGCTGATTTCCGATCCCGGATTCCATCTGATAAAGCAATGTCACCGGCAAGGTGTGGACGTCTATGCGATTCCCGGTCCCTGTGCTCTGATATGCGCGTTGCAGTTGTCCGGTTTGCCAACCAACAGTTTTATGTTTGCCGGTTTTATTCCCAATAAAGATAAGGCCCGCGCGGATTTATTCAATAAACTGAAAGATATAGAAACAACATTGGTGTTTTATGAAACCGCCAATCGTCTGCTGAAAACATTGCACACGGCTGCCGATGTTTTCAAAGACAGAGAAATCGCCGTTGCCCGCGAAATTACCAAAATTTATGAAGAATGCCGTAATGGCACGGCTCGGGAACTGATAGCTCATTTTGAAGAGAATGAACCTAAAGGCGAGATTGTTTTAATGGTTGCTCCTCCGGATGAGAACCAAAAAACACAGATTGATGTTGAAGCGCTGCTTCGTGAGGAATTGCAAAAGCAAAGCCTGAAAGGAGCGGTTAAGGCGCTGGTTGAACAATACGGCCTTAATAAAAACGAAGTTTATGATTTGGCGCTGAAGATAAAAAATGAATAACTACCACAGCGGACATTTTGCCGAGTTATTGGCTTTGTTGTCCCTTTTTTTCAAAGGATATGTTCCGGTTCGCCGTAATTATGTCACCGGTCGAGGCACACACGCCGGCGAAGTGGATTTGATTGTTCGTCAAAAGAGGACGCTGGTCTTTGTTGAGGTAAAAAAGCGAACCACTCAGGAACTCGCCGCCTATGCCGTCCAGCCCAAGCAACAGGAGCGCATCCGCCGCGCCGCGGAGGGCTTTCTTGCCCGCCATCCGCAATATCAAAATTTTGATGTCCGGTTTGATGTGGTTTTGGTTTCTTTTCCTTTAAACCTCCACCACATCAAAAACGCTTTTTAAAATATCTGCATTAGTACGAAGATCCCTGTTCATTACAAACAGCATTCGCCTCATCTTTAGATTGTGAAGAAGCGCCGCTTCCGCAAGGATATGGATGACAAGTTGACCAAGGATTGCTATTGCCGCATCGTGTAGGACCGTTTGCCGAATGGAATATATATAAACATTGTGGCGAAGCTGTATCCATTAATGAAGATGGTGCAGCGATGTCTCCGGCAATATACAAATTAGAGGCGTTTGCAAACATACATCTTGCATAGGTTAGAGAATAAGGAAGTTTTGTTACTTCTCCTGTCAGGCGTGTACATCCTTGGAACATGTATGATCCGTCTTCTAGATTCCCCGGTAAGTCGGGAAAAACATCATTAGCTTTAGACGTCATGCGTGCGCATCCTTGGAACATTCTGTCAGCAAAACGAAGGGTTGTTGGCAAATCAGGGATTGGTCCTGTTAATCCGGAGCAGCCTTGAAACATTTGGCTTGCGTTGGTTAAGCTATCTGGTAGCTTACTAGGAAACGTCCCGTTTAATCCGATACAATTAAAAAACATACTGCTTGCATCATACATTATGTTTGGTAAATACGGAATACCCCCCGTCAGTCTTTTACAGTTACCAAACATACCTTTTGCATACCGTAAATTATCGGGAAGCTCGGGAATCATACCTTGTAATAAACGGTCTCCGGCAAACATATATCGGGCTTCTTGTAAATTTACGAGAGGTTCCAGACAGTTTTCATGAGATGGTTCTTCATCGTGAATTTTGCATATAAAGCCATCAAGATTACTACAGTGAGCAAACATTTCATTGGCAACTTCTAATGTAGACGGCAAAATAGGAACGTCGCCGGTCAGGTTTTTACAGCCGTCAAACATTCTTGTTCCGTCAGTTATTTTTGTATGATGCAAATCAGGGATAGGACCTGTTAAGTTCTCACAATTATAGAACATTCTTTCCGCTTTTTTTAATGAAGAGGGAAATTCATTATTTTCTGCATAAATAAAGCCGTTCAAACCGGTACAGCCGTTGAACATATCTGTTCCGATTTCAAGATTATAGAACTCAGGAATATCACCCTCCAAACCTGTACAATTTTTGAACATTTCCGTCGCATCAGACAAGTTATACGGAAATTCGGGTATATCTCCCGTTAGTTTGTCGCAATTTTTGCTGAATTGCATTGTTTTGATAGTATTCATGTCCAAAGAGGAAAGCTTGGTTATTTTCGCTGTGGAGCTTTGAGCTTTAAGAGATGTGATACCCGATGACATGGTGACGACATAATCACCGGCTTTCTCATATGTATGCGAGCTGTTGCTGTCAACAGTGTTGTCTCCCCAGTAAATTTTGTAACCGCTGCCCTCCAACGCAAAGTTTAATGTCGTGTTGTTGCTGGGGGCGTTAACAGCAATTTGTATATAATCGCTTGTTGGCAATGTTGGGGTGGTTGGGCGTTCGCAAATGCCGTTTTTGAGTTCATATCCGGATTTGCAGCTTGTGATTTTGTATCTGGTGACTTTATCCGAACCGCAACCGGTGTTACAAGAGGAATAATTGGCATTTGCCGGTATGCTGCTCAACGGATAATTGGCCGCCGTACAAGTGGAAACAATGTTATCGCAAGAGCAATAACCGCATACTTTGCCGCAAGATTGCGCCGTGGCGTGCTGATGATAGTTGGGCGTTGTGCTGGCACTGTCACACGTCGTCACACCTGCCGTATATCCGGCAGGGCATGCGGTGCAATTATTGCAGGTTTTGCCGTCCGAAGCGATACCCCAACTCGGTTTCGCACTG
>CATGXW010000097.1 GCA_949542085.1 uncultured Alphaproteobacteria bacterium | reverse complement strand
GGAGAGATTGAGCGTGATGAAGTGCGCAATTTGGAAGGGATAGAAGCGATGGTGACAATTATGGAAGCCAGAGTGGCTCCTGATTTGAAGTATTGCAATGTTTATTTTATTACCTCTGACGATGCGAAAAACGAGGAAGTGCGCGAGGCTTTGCAGTTGGCTGCCAATCATTTCCGCAAGGTTATCGGGCGCAAAACAGAATTGCGTTATGTGCCGGAGATTAATTTTCGTATCGACAACAGTTTTGCCGAAGTTGATAAGATTGAAAAACTTTTGCGTAATCCTAAAGTTGCTCAGGATTTGAAATAATCTCTAAAACCGCCGAATGGCGGTTTTTTCTTGACTCTTGAACAAAGAAAAGATACGACTCATTTATCTAATCTTATAATTAATTCTTACAATTATGAAACCAATACCAATTTTCCAAATCGTTCGTATTGACGACACCCGTGTGGTCATTCGTCATTACAACGAAGAGGCAGACAAATTTGAAAAAATTTGTTCTGCGCAAGACAGTATCAGTCTTTCTCCTGTGCGGGATTACCGCCTGCTCGGAGATAAACTGCTGATTACCCCCGACGGGCAAATCTGTTACAGCCATAAAGGAAGGCTGTATTATCCGGGGAAGGTCTCTGAGCTTGTCACTGTGCTGGAAGCCACGACAAATGTGTTGCAAATGCTGGATATTTCCGTTTTGCGTTTGCCGTTCCGTTACTTGTTCATTCCCGAGCGAGGGGAGTGGTTTGAGGAGGTCATTTCTTACAAAGAAGTTGACGGCGGTCTGGAACTTCAGGTTGCTCCTCGCCGATGGGTGAAGTGTTCTTTGCAGATAGAACATGATGATGATCCTGACGAGGGGGCTATGACTTATCGTAACTGATGGAAAACCGGTGCTGCTTGGCGGCACCGGTTTTTGTTGACTCTTTTTTCGATTTGTACTAAATTTTGGACAGAAAAAAGTATTATTAACTAAATTATTGGTATGAACAAACGAAGAATTTACAAAGTTGTTCCGACATTTGAGCTGAAAGTCTGGAACGAGGAAAAGATGGTTTATGAAAAGGTGTTTGAAAAGGCTTCTTTTTTGAAGGAGGATGACAAGCATCTGCTCATTGGCCAGAGCGCAAAAAGAAGCACGCTTTATGCAAAGACCGATAATGGTCTGCTTCAAGGTCCCAGCATGTTTAATCAAGCAGAGTATCTCGGTGGCGCCTTTATTTACAGCAAAGGCCGAGAATGGTTCTTGCTGTTTCCGAAAACAGAGGACTTATTGCCTCTGGGGCGTGATGCGAAATATTGTTTCCACTTGGGCATCTGGGTCATCGAGGCTTACGATGCTGAACGGCAAGATAACGTCGTCTTTCTGTACTTTCCCAAGACACAAGTTTGTCAGATGTATGTGGATACGTATTACCTGCTTCACAAGAACGGGGTTTTGTTGCGTAAAGGACATGAACACGTTCTTGTGAAGGAGACACAGGCGGCATTTAATGTCGGTCGCTATAACAAAGAGTTCAACTTCTTTTGGAGTTATTCCGACGGAGAGTATATCGTTTCTCGTTTTAATTCTGAGAATAGATTGGTGCGAAAGCGGTATGTCGATCTGGCGATGGCGAATTGTTTTGTCGGTCATTTTGAGGAACGTCTTTGCGGTATGAAATGCCGTGTGGCGTGGAATTCGGATGGCAGTTTTGACATTGTGGCACCTTTTGATCAAGGGATGACCAATGTTTATGTTTCCGATAAGGAAAGCCGTGGTCACAAGCCTTATTTGCACAAGGTTATTCTTGGTTGGCGTTATGATAGCGGTGGAAGTTTTAACAAGGCGTTTGAAGGAGAAGTGTATCTGCATTGGAGAAATCTTATCGTGGTGAAGCACAATGGTTTATTTGTTCTTTATCATGTTAGCCGTTATGGTTCTCTGACAGAGATTTCTTCTTCGGAAGTATGTTCTCAAGAACGCTATAACTTCTTTGGCTTGATTTTTCGCCTGAACTATCCTTGTGTCGACAGCTGGGGGGCTCGGGGAATTGCTCTTGCCAAGGAACATGTATGGCAATGGGACGCCAAGTCTTCCGAGGGTAACGATGACGAAAGCTGTCAGCCTTCTCAAAAGAGGTGGAAGAAATGGTTCTCGTGGTAACCTTTAACCAGAGGCTTCGGAGGAATCCGGAGCCTCTGGTTTTTTGTTGACTTTGGTGCGAGCTTATTATAGCTTTTAGACAGAAAAATATTATTAATTTAACTTATTTATATGAAAAAAACAGAGAACTATCGTGTCATTCAAACAGCGGAACTGCAGGTTTGGGATGGCAAGAAACAGGCTTTTGAAACAGTGGTGGAGAGAGCTTCGTTTTTCAAAGAAGATGACAAGCAATTGTTCATCGGACGGAGTGCAAAAAGATGCACGCTTTATGCCAAGACAGACAAGGGACTTGTCGCCGGTCCAAGTATGTTTACCCGTGCGGAATATCTCGGCGGCGCATTCATCTTCAGCAAGGGGCGCAAGTGGTTTCTGCAGTTTCTCAATTCTGAGGACTGTGCGATACTGGGACGTGATGCAACCTACCGATGCATTGGCGGTCTTTACGTGATTGAGGCGTATAGTGTTGAACGACGTGATAATATTGTCTTTCTTTACTCTCCGCAAACACAAGAAGTTTCCGTGTGGTATGATATCTATTATGAAGTTGACGGTTATCCGCCGCACAAACATTTTTCCGGTATTATACTGAGAAAAGGGAATGATTATACTCATGTCAGCGTTACGCAGAAAAAGAAATTGCTGGGTCGTTACGACAAAGACGGCGATTACTTCTGGCGGCGTAGTGATGCCGGTACTTTTATCATTTCTTACATCGTAGATGACGGTAGAAGATGGGAAAGCGAGCGATATTGCGACCTGTCAATGTATCAGGTTCCGTATTGTGCTTTCGGCGAAAGCGCTTATAAGCATCATTCTCGTATTGCAACCAAGTTTGACGGGGCTTTTGATATCGTCAAACAAGTGGAAAGCTCCGATCCGAAATGGTTTGTTCCTAGGGGACTGAAAGATGATATGAGAGGCGTTTGCCTGCTTCTGGAAACGGGAGACGAGGACAAAAAGATTCCAATGCGGATTGCTATCGGTTGTCCGGAGCGGTATGGTGTCGCTCGTTACAGGAAGGTCTTTGAAGGCGAGGTTTATCTGCAGTGGTTCAACCTTATTGTCGTCAGGCGCGGCGAGTGGTTTGTTCTGTATCATATCGGCAGGCAAGGGACGTTGACGGAAATTGAACGTTCGGCTGTGTTGGATTACAACCCCGGAAAGTTTTGGTGTAAAGTGCCGTATGATTCTTATACCGAAGTTGATTACTGGGGCGAGAAGGGCATCAAGCTTGCGCGAGAAACGGCATGGCATTGGACGTTAAGCCAATTTACCCGCCCGCGGTCAGATTGTTCGTCGAAACGTAGCTGGTGGCGTCGGCTTTTTAATCTGTAATTTAAGTTGAGGGCTTCGGAGAAATCCGGAGCCTTCGGCTTTTTTAAACGCGTTGACAAGTTTTCGGCTTTCTTTTATGAACCATAAAAAGGGAAATGACGTCAACGGCTGGCTGATTATTGACAAGCCGCGGGATATGGGATCAACACAGGTTGTGAATTTGACACGCCGTTTGTTTAACGCCAAAAAGAACGGGCATTGCGGAACGCTGGATCCGTTTGCGACCGGTGTGTTGCCGATTGCTTTCGGGGAAGCGACCAAGCTTATACCCTATGTAACCGACGGTGCCAAGGAATATGAATTTATTATCAAATGGGGGTGTGAAACGGATAGCGGTGATACCGAGGGAACGGTAACGGAAAGCGGAGGTCGTATTCCTGCGTGTGATGAAATTTTGCAAATTTTACCGTCTTTTCTGGGAACAATAACTCAGGTGCCGCCGGCTTATTCAGCCATCAAAATCAACGGGCAACGGGCTTATGATTTGGCACGGCGAGGTGAAGATGTTGAGATGCCGTCACGACAAGTGGAGATTTATTCTCTGGAGTTGTTGGAAGAAATGCCGGCGAATCGGGCGAAGTTTCGGGTGGGGTGTTCCAAAGGGACATATATTCGAACTTTGGGGCGGGATATTGCCCGCAGACTCGGAACATTCGGCTATCTGGAGGAACTCAGACGGACAAAATGCGGTAATTTTGACTTGAGTCAGAAGATTTTGCTGGAAAATATAAAAAATATGGAGTATGGTGAAGACCTTGAAAAAGTTTTGCTTCCTTTAATAACTTGTCTGCGCGACATCGCGGTCATAGCTGTAGGGGAAGTTGAAGCAACCAAGCTTCGTCAAGGGCAGGGGCTGTCCCCAAAGATGTTTGACGTGTCAAATTTAATCGGGAAGGAAGCCGCTGTGACGCATGATGGGCAGTTGGTTGCGATAGTGCGAATCGAAGAACGCAAAATTTCTCCGGTTCGGGTTTTTAATCTTAATAAATAAGGAAAATATGATGTCGATTTCTAATGAAAAGAAACAAGAATTAGTCAAAGCTTATGGTTTGAATCCGAACGATACCGGTTCTCCGGAAGTTCAGATTGCAATTTGGACAGCTGAAATCAACAACCTGATTGAACACTTCAAAACTCATGCCAAAGACACTCACTCTCGTCTGGGCCTGATGAAGAAAGTCAGCCGCCGTCGTCACCTTTTGGATTACTTGAAAGGTAAAAGCGAAAGCAG
>CATGXW010000096.1 GCA_949542085.1 uncultured Alphaproteobacteria bacterium | reverse complement strand
CATATCGTGAATCATTAAATCCATTGAAACATCAACGTCTGTAATGCGGCCGCTGGCAGCAGACATGCGTTGTGCCGTGATGGAGCAGATTTTAGATGTGTCGGACAAGATTTTGTGCATTTGCTCAACAGCAGGATTGAACTGTTCAATATGACCGACAAGCAAGGTGACATTGTTGTTTTTTGCGGCATTGATGAGGCGTTTGCACTCAGCTTCCGTGGTGGCCAACGGTTTTTCAATCAGGCAGTGAATGCCTTTGTTTAAGAAAAACTCACCAACATCAGCATGCGTAACTGAAGTTGTGACAACGCTGACCGCATTGACGTTTTGAGCAACTTCTTCCAAGCTGGAAAAAGCTTTAATGCCGAACATTTCTGCGGCGGCTTTGCATGCTTCAGGAAAAATATCATACACGCCGATCAATTCAACGCCATTCATGTTTTTATAGGTTTTCAGGTGGTTTTTACCCATCATTCCGGCGCCGATGACGGCAACTTTGATGTTTTCAGCCATAATTTTGCCTCAAATTTAGTTACAGATAAATTTTAATTAGTTTACATATAGCAATTTTTTTGATAAAAAGCTTTTAAATTCTTGTTACATATTGTTACAGAAAGGCTGCGCTTATGAAACTTACCCACATCCGTCTTTTGTCCGGTCTGGCGGCCGTGCTGTTGCTCTCTTCATGCCAGTCTCAAAAAGCTCCCGAGCGATATAAGCAAGACGGGTTGGTCTTTGTGGATGAGATTGAACCGGTGAAAGGACGGACGGATGTTTATCAGTCCATGGCCAGAGCCGTGAAATATAATGTGGATAATGCCAGTCTGAACTTGAATAAAAAGATATTTACACAAGATCCGAATCAAGATCCAAAAACCGTTATCAAAAATATTATGAACAGCGATATTAATGACCGTTCGTCGCTTTTGGAAGCTTCCAATGTTTTGGAATACGCCATTATTTACGGGATTTCTCATTTGCAGGAAAAACGTCCGACCGCGGAACTGGGCTTGTATCTGAAGTCTTCTCAACATTTGGCTTTGGCGACCATTCGGGCGCACCATGACACATGGTTCGCGATGAAAAAAATTAAGGAATTGGATCGTCTGTTGGCTAAAGAAAACAAAAATCTGGAAGCTCTGAAGCAAAAACAGGAGCGTCAGGGCGTGTTGAGTCCCGAGGATATTGAATATAAGAAAAATTTGGAAGTCGCATTGTTGAAGCTTAATGAAATTCGCAGCGCATTGGCTTTTCGACAGACGGAATACAGCCAGTTGATTCAGGCGAATCCGGAAAAGTTGGAGTTGGAAGGGCGGCGTTTTTATGAGCTGGAGGATTTTGACCGAAAATATAATCTGGAAATTTTTCAGGAATCCGCGGTTCGTCATCGTACGGAATTTGCAGCGGCAAAAGAAAACGGCAAAATTTACAGCTATGTGGAAGTTCGGGACAATGCCATTCGGGATTATCCGGAAATCGCCCGTTTAGATATTAACGGTGTTTCTCTGGGACATGAGCTTTATGAAAAAGAATTGCGGGACAGAGCGCTGTTGATTGCCAATAATCTGGTTGATGCTGTGACCGCTTATCAAAAGGCGACGCCCCTCTTTAAAGACAGTCTGAGGAGGCGGGCTTTTGATGAATTGGGTGCGGCGATTATGGCGCAAATTCAAATCAATTATTGTTTGGTGAAGTTGGCCGATGTCGATTATCAGCATCTTGGGCATGAGATTGCAAAGAAGAAAAAAGAGGTTTTGGCTTTAGAAAAACGGGCTCGTACCGGAAATATGCAGAATCTTGATTTGTTGAATCAAAAAATCAAACTCATAGAATTGCAGCGGCGCCAATCTCAGGTGAACGCGGAACGGGCTGTGTCGTTGCGAAGCCTTTATTTTAACGCGGGGCTTTCTCCTTTCAGTAAGCGAAATTTGAAACTGTCAGTTAAGGAAATCACCGCATTGCTGCGCACCTCTTTTAATAAGGATTTGGTGGAGATGTTGTCTGCCGTGTCTGAGGAAATAAAGCGCTTGCCTAAGCCCAAAAAGAATGATTGGGCAAAAGAAGACAACTGGTTGGAAAATTTAATGAAGCAGCCGGTTCAAAAGCCGAAAAAGACTGAGGCGGCAAAAGCAGTGCAGCCTGTGGCGCGGAAGAATGAAAAAACAGTGGTCGGGAAGCGTTTGCAGTTGGGAGCTTATATGGATAAGAACAATGTTGCTCCGGATTGGGAGCGGATAACAAGCAAGCTTCCGGAGCTGAAAAATTATCCGACAAAGATTGAACCGGGGGAGGTTTCTGGTGTTGTTTTCTGGCGGTTGTTTATTGAGCCTGAAGCAAAAGATGTACAGCCTTTGTGCCGGAAGATTTTGGACAACGGTTTAGAATGTTTGGTTCGCTGACATAATAAACGTTGTCAAAACAGGAATGATGCGTTATGATAAATGGAATGATGACTGTGAGCTCCGATAATAATGACTGACGACTATAATAAGAAATTTAATCTTAACGCAATGAGAGATAAGCTGAAAGAAGATTATTCCTGGAAGGCGGTTTCGCAGGTTTTGAACGATGACGCGGTTGCGGAAGAAATCGGTTTTGCCGGAAAAAATTTGGAAAACGGACGTTTTGCCAACGAAGATTTGCGCGGAGCAAATTTTTCGGTTGCCAATTTGACAAATGTTGATTTTTCCGGAGCGGATTTGCGCAATGTTGATTTGTCCGGAGCTAATCTGACGGACGCCAATCTTTCCGGAGCGGATTTGTCCGGTGCGATTTTGTCCGGAGCGGTTCTGGCCCGAACTAATTTTACCGGCGCCAAGCTTAAGGGTGTCAAATTGACAGAAGCGTATCTTGAAGATGCGATTTTGATTGATGCCGAACTTGATGAGTTGACGATTGAGGAACTTCAAGAACTGATCGAGTATATGGCAAAGTACTATCCTCATAAACTTAATCTTAGTAAATTGAATTTGACGTTGTTGGACATGAAGCGGATTGATCTTTCAAAGCTTAATCTGAGAGGTGTCGATTTTACCGGTGTTGATTTTACCGGCGTCAATATTATGGAATTGGATTTAAGCGAATGCATTATTACGCCGGAGCAGATTGCTCAGGCGTTGGGGCGGGTTCCGGGGAAAGATGAACTGGCAAAGATTTTGGCTCCCAAAAAGAAAGAACGCAAGGGTGGAAGCCGTTTTGACGCATCTGAAATTTTTCTTGACGATGGTCGGGACTGGGGTGTCTGGGATTTGGCCGGTGATAAAGGAATTAGTATAGAATCGCTGTTAAAAGTTGGAAAAAAAGTGTTTCGGCATGGCGCCGCAAAGCCTAAAGTTAAAGATGAAGAGGCTTTGAATCAGATAAAAAGCAATCATGAATTAAAAGCTAAAAATCATGATGAAGAGTTGCGCCGCGTTATTGAAGAACGTAAGCGTAAAGAATTGGAAGCTCGAATAGCTATGAAAAAAGAATTGCAGGAAGAAATGTCCAAAACAAATACTCAGGAAAAACCGAGAGAAGCGCCTAAAAAAGAAATAGATTTGATTGCCGTGAAAGAACAGGGACGCGGTCGGAGTTAGGCTTGGCAGATGAGTGTAACACTGGATTTTGAAGAAGAAAAAAGCTCCAAAAAATTTATATTTAACATTTTGGGCGGCATGTTGTTGTTGGGTGTCTGCCTTTTTTTTACGGCCTTTGTTGCCTTGGCGGCGACGTATTTGATTGATAAGGGAGCGAGTGAGGCTTCTTTACGGAATTTGACGGCTTTTTTCAGAAAAGTGGCTGCGGAACCACTTTATTTGTTTGATGCTTACGGACAATGGTGGGATGCTTTTTTGAAAGCTTTTCGTGGCGGAGATTGGCGTTTTTCGTTGTTTATTCCGTTTGTTGTTCCGGTGGTGCTTGTTGTCGTTTTGGTTTTTGTTTTTATTAAAAGTTCTTTGTCTTTTAGTTTGTGGTACTTGATGCACTATCGTTTTGCCCGTGTTGAGGATGTTCAAAAGATGAATGTTTTGGGCGGAACGTTTTTGGTTTTGGGATCTTTTTATGATAAGCTGCTGAGCTTGTTTCGCCCGGCGTCTATTTTGTGTTTTGGGGAAACAGGTTCCGGCAAGACAAGCGGAATTGCGGTTCCTTCGATTTTGCATTCGGACGGAATGTCGGTTTTGGCAGTGGATAATCATGGAACATTGGCAAAATACACCAGCGGGCATCGGGCTCAGATTGGAAAAGTTTTCTATTTTAATTGGGATTTGCAAGATAATGCGGAAAAGGGAACTTTTTATCCGCGCTGGAATCCTTTAGGGCGGGAAAATTTGCCGTCGATAGGTATTAAGCGGACAAATTATCTGGAATATTTGGCCGGTTTTTTAGCCGAATATGATGCTGATGTTGATAAGAATAATTATTGGCACTGGCTGGTGCAGACATCGTTAGAAACTTTTTTGCACTTTATGGTTTCCAAGACGGAACAGGCAAAGGCTAATGATTATTTTTTGGGACAGATTGTTGAAAAACATCATTTGAATAAGGATGACAGAGATGTTTTGCAAAGCTATTATCTGTTGATGCCGGTAAAATGCGTTTCTGCGGCAATGAAAAAAATTGAGGCCGGCGATTTGAGCTTTGATGATTATTTTCCGGTGGGAAGTTGGGAGGGGATTCCCTCCGAATGGCTGGGAAAAGATCTTTGTTTAAGCATGGTGACCGACTGGTTGCT
>CATGXW010000095.1 GCA_949542085.1 uncultured Alphaproteobacteria bacterium | reverse complement strand
GGCTTTGCCGTCCCACTGGCTATCGGTATCGCAACATCTATGTTTACATCGGTAACAGTAACCCGCTTAATCATCACAAGCTGGTTGCAGAAATATAAACCGACCAAACTGCCAATTTAATAAGGAAGGATTCTTCAGATGATGAAAATTTTTAATTGGGTCACAAAAGACACAACCATTGATTTTATGAAGGCTCGTAAATTTACTTACGCTCTGTCCATTATCATGGTTATCCTTTCAATCGCCAGCATTGCCATTAAAGGATTTAATTATGGCATTGATTTCTCAGGCGGTATTCTTATTGAACTGCAAAGTGATGAACAGATTAATATTGAAGCTTTAAGAAAGCAACTTAACACGGTTAATCTGGAAGATGTCAATCTGCAAACCATTGGCGAAAGCGGTAAAGAAGTTATGATTCGCGCTCAGGCAAAAGGCTTGAACGAAAAAGAACAAATGGCCGCTGTGAATGAAATTAAATCGGTTTTGGGTTCGGATTATGACTATCGCCGCGTTGAGTTGGTTGGACCGCAAGTTGGTGACGAACTGAAAAAAGACGGTATCATCGCTTCGGTTATCGCCGTTATCGCCATTTCTCTGTATATCTGGTTCAGATTTGAATGGCAATTTGCTCTGGGAGCGATGATTGGTCTTATCCACGATATCATCACAACTGTCGGCTTGCTGTCATTCTTCGGATTCGACTTTAGCTTGACGACTGTCGCCGCTATTTTGACACTGGCCGGTTATTCCGTTAACGATACAGTGGTTACTTATGATCGTATTCGTGAAAACCTGCGCAAGTTCAAAAAAATGCCGCAGTATGACCTGCTGAATAAGAGTATCAATGACATTTTCTCCCGTACGATTTTGACGGGTATCACCACCTTATTGGCCGCTACAGCATTGCTGATTTGGGGGGGAGACACCTTGAGAAGCTTCTCATTCACCATCGTTTGGGGTGTGATTGTCGGAACATACTCATCCATTTATATTTCCGGTGTTTTCCTGAATTTATTCGACCTCAGGAAGTCAGCCGATGACCAAGTCATCAATCCGTTTGGAAATGTAAAAGATTAAAAAAAAAAGCCCCGATTTCTCGGGGCTTTTTTTATTCAATGCCTTTTCCTTTCTTAGCGGCTATTTGCAGAGCCACCCGGTTTCTATCAACCATTGGCGCTTCACCTTTGTCGCCGACCAGTCCTTTATCATCAAACGTTTCGAAGATATCTTTGAAAGCGGATGATTTAGAATTGACACCACTGCGGTGCATATCTCCGTTTTCATCAACCCAAACAGCCTGATGATCTCGACGGAACAAATCTTTCTTATATTCCACACCGGCAACTTTACCAAAGTAACGAGGTTCGTCGGAATATGCAACTGACGGCGTTTTACCATCCTGCAGCATATAAGCATCCATTTTACCGGTCACCTCGTTTTTAACCAACCACATTGTCTGACTATCGGCACCATCGGTGTTGAAAACATCTTTAACGTTGGTAATGCGTCCATTAGCATCAAACTGTGTTCAACATCAGTCATTTGTCCGGCATAATGGAACGAATTTCCATAATCGCCCTGATGGATAAGAACATTATCCATTGGCTGGAACGGCTGAACGGTTATCGGCTCAATATCCAGAGAAGGCTTTGCCAAATTTACAGGAATTTTCGGCGGAACGATATCTATTTTTTTGATTGGCCGTCTTGTTTCCTCTTCTTCCTCAACAATTTTTTTATTTTCGTCAATTAATTTGCCTATTTTTTTATCCGGTTCAGAATTTGGTTTAGGCGTCGGTTGTCCTTTACCATAAGCATCATTTTCCTCTGCGCATCCCGGATTTTTGATTGTGTCAATACGGTTGTTATTTCTAATCCCCGGTAAATCAGTATCACCGTTTGAAGTAATGTGAGCTTTCATATAATCAACTGCGGCTTTGGCTTCTTCCGCTTTCGGATGTTCACCGCATTCAATAATCTTTTTAAGCATAGCTATTTCTTCATTTGCATGATATCTGGTCGCATTTTCCAAAGGAACAATGTCGCCGTTTGAAAGGACTTTAACGCGAGCAGTCCATGCATCCAGACGATTATACTTCATCAAAACTTCTTCACGGCTCATGCCCGGAAAATAGTTTTTCATAACCTCATCATCCAGATTATTATATTGGCTCTCCAAATCCTTGGGGGTTCGAGTACTCCACCAGCTGTACTTAGCAGAATTATTCATTCCATGATTAGAGTTATAAGCTTTTAATCTTTTCAAAACCTCATCCGATTCAACGAATTCATCACCATCCGAAGTTTCTTGGTTATTGGCCGCGTTATTATCCTTAGTAGCGACAGCCTTTTGACCGGCCGCGGTTTCAGCTCCGTTCTTTTCTACATCAGCCCCCTGGGCTCCTGTATCGTCGCCTTTAGCGCTTGCGGCATCCGGAGTTTTTTGGTTATTGACCGCGTTATTATCCTTAGTAGCGACAGCCTTTTGACCGGCTGCGCTTTCAGCTTCGTTCTTTTCTACAACAGCCTCTTGGGCTCCTGTATCGTTGCCTTCAGCGCTTGCGGCATCTACTCCAACATTATCCGCAGAAACGGCTTTTGTGAATCCCCATGCCGCCAAAGCACCGGAAACGGCAGCCATTGCAGTTTCAGTCCATTTTCTGGTTTTGGAAGCTTTTTTATCAGTCCAAACATTGATAGCTGAAGCAGTAGATAAACTCGCACCACCGACAGCCAACCCGATGCGGGTTGCTGAAGCCACATCCACGGCAACAGAACAGGCAGACGTAGCCAAACCCAATGATCCGCTAATGACTGACAAGACAGCCCGTCCGGTCATAATTTTATTATCCATTAATGTTTTAATGAAGCCAACATTAGGATTTTCTTTGCGGGCTTCACGGAATTTTTTCAATAACGGCTTAAGACCTCTGGCAACACGGTATGCCCCATAAGCCGTAGCAGCCGGCATAGCCATCATCGTTCCGGCTGATAACATTGCGGCACCACCCAAAACTAAAGCCGGTGCTGTTTTTTTCAACATAACAGCGGCGGTTTTGAATAATTTCCAGCTTTTCGGATGGTTTTGTTCCATCTTTTGATTCCAAGCTGAAAAACGAGCTTGCATCTGATTCGGAACGATTGAATTACCATATTTCTTGGAAAGATATGCAACCCGTTCATCCCAAGCGGCTGATTTTTCTGCCAAAACGCTCATAAACGAATTAAAACCAGAAGAAATCTTTTGGCCGTTTGAAAGTTTTTCCATATCTTCATTAACACGTTCAGAAAGTTTGTTACTTTCTTCCTGTGTCAAAACAGCGCCTTTTTTCTGTTCGGCTGCTACGATTGCATTTTGCAGCAAAACCGCATAAGCTGTGGCTTCCGCCTGAGAGTTAATTTCCGTCTTGAATAATGTTTCCAGTTCCGCTTTTAACGCAGCTTTGCGAGCAGCATCTTTCTCTTGATTATAAGCCTCAACTTTGGCGCTAAAGTCATTAGATGTCAGCAATTGAGCAATGGCACTGTTAACAGCGGCCTCACGGAATAACTCACGATCTGTTTCCACATTGGCATTTGGCTCTTCAGGATTCTTGGCAACATCCAAACCATTGGAAATATTGTTCGTTTGAACCAAAGCCTGATCCTTGGCAAAATCCAAATGAGATGCCATATCCACCAAAACGGCATGATTTGCTTCTAATTGTTCTTTACTGACATTATCAATACCTTGATCCTGAGCGTATTTGGCAAGGGCGGCGTCCAACTCGGCGCTGATATCAATACCAGCACGAGCCGCCATAGCTCGTAAATCATCAATAGACAGCGGACTGATTTCGGTCTCTTTACCGTCTTTAATATCCTGCAAACGTTGCTTGACACGTACTTCCAAGGCTTGTTTTTCAGAAGCAAAATTCTGTCTTTGTCCTTGGACAGTCACACCTTCCAAATACTGAATCATACCCGGCATTTGGTTAAGTTGGCTGTCATTAAACACACGTTTATCAGCCGGAATCAATAACGCCTTGTTATCTTGAGATACCGGTGCTGTCAATCTGGTCACTTCGGAAATCATACCCAGATAAAGAACACCAAAACTTTGTCCGTCTCGTTGTTGCCTGAAGTTATCAGCGGCTGCAACAACATCGCCATACTCCAAATCAGCAACAGTCAATGAACCATTTTTCAACATATCTCTAATTTCAACAGCTGTAAATTTTGCCATAAATCCGCTCCTTGTTATAAGCACTAAAATTCAAGATTGACATAACTATACACCATTTTTCACAACGAATCAATACTTTTTGTCAATTTTGATAATTTTATCGAAAATTACCTCATTTTCTTTATTATAACATAAAAACGTTAAAAAATCTTCAGCAAAATTTATGACACATCACCTCTTAAAAAAGGAATTGTTATTGAAACTTTTACCTTTTTATGGCAAAATTGTAATGTGTGTAAGAATTATCTAAGAGGTGACGCCATGTTTACGTTTTTACGTGGGGCGCTGTGCCTATGTGCAGCCATTGCTTTTATGGAAAGCGATGCATTTGCCCGAACTTATTTTATGCCTGATTATCAACGCAATCTGGTCGGCCGTGTTAATGACGGCGGCAAGGATAACGATTATAAAAGCTGCGCAACTTACGGTATGGTCGCGGTTTGTATGCCCAATACAATTCCTAAAGGCGTTAAACATCCGATTGCCGGTCTGACCTGTTATGAGAAATGCGTTTCCT
>CATGXW010000094.1 GCA_949542085.1 uncultured Alphaproteobacteria bacterium | reverse complement strand
CGTAATGAACAAACCGAACAGCGCGCCGAGCATCGCCACGGAAACCGAAGTCAGCACGGGCAGGGGCGTTGACCAGCTTTCATACTGTGCAACCAAAAAGAGGTAAGCAAAGGTCATGGCCAAAACAATCAAATAACCAATCTGGCCGCTGCTTGACTTTTCTTGATAGCTCATACCTGACCAGTCATAGCTGAAACCGTTCGGAAGTTTGCTTGAAATTTCTTCCAAAGCCCCCATCGCCTGACCGGTACTGGAAGCCGGACTTTGAACGGCGGTGATTGAAGCGCTCGGGTATTGGTTATAACGGGTAACCACGCGCGGAGCCAATACTTTTTTCAGTGAGATTAATGGATCCAGAGGAACCATTTCGCCATTTTGGTTTTGAACATGCAGGTTCTTGATGCTGTCCAAATCCTTACGATATTTCCAATCCGCCTGAATCATAACCTTGTTAACTTGAGTTCCGAAGTTAACGTCATTGACGTAACTTGACCCGAGATAGTTTTGCAAAACGCTATAAATGCTGCCGATGGAAACTTTCATAGCTTCTGCTTTCTCACGGTCAATAGTGATGTAATAGTTGGGGGTTTGCGCTGTATATGTCGTATAGGCATACATAACGTTCGGGTCCGCGTTAATTTGTCCGAGGACATTGCGCAAAGCCATTTCCAATTGTTGAGGATCATTTGAATTCAGAGCTTGCAAGCGATAATCCATACCACCGCTCATACCCAACCCCATAATTGCGGGAGGTTCAAACAGTTGAACTTCTGCTTCCGGTAAACCCATGACTTTCGCGCGGATTCTGTTCAAAATATTGGTGGAATAAAGTTCATCGCCTTCACGTTTGTTCCATGGATGCAGGGTAATAATGTTCATTGCCGTGTTTTCACCGCTACCGCCAATCATGCTGACACCGATAACGCTCATCACATTGTTAACGCCTTTTTCTTCCTGAATCATCGGATAAATCTTGTTAACGAATTCCTGCGTGCGAACTCGGCTGGCACCTTCCGGCAATTGGATGTTCATAAAGATAACACCTTGATCTTCGGAGGGAATAAATGATGTTTGGCTGATGTTCAGCAAACCGCCGACACCGGCAAACAACAAAACCATAATCAGAAAGATGACGCTGACTTTACGGCCGATAAACCCGACAATGGAAGCGTATTTATCACGGGATTTTCCAATAATGTTGTTGAACCAGAACAACGGTCCGGATGTAGCCGGTGCGACGGGGCGCAGTAATGTTGCGCACAAAGCCGGAGACAACGTCAACGCGTTTAATGACGAAAAAGCCACTGACGTTGAAATTGCAATTGCGAATTGCTGATAAATCTTACCGGTAATACCGCCTAAGAAACCAACCGGAACGAAAATTGCCAACAAAACCAATGTTGTTGCGATAATCGCGCTGGAAACTTGCTCCATTGCCTTAATTGTTGCTTCTTTAGGGCTGAGGTTTTCCGCTTCCATCAAAAACAAAACGCGTTCCACAACCACAATGGCGTCGTCCACCACCAAACCAATGGCCAAAACCAAACCGAACAGGGTCAACATGTTCAAGCTGTAGCCCAGCGCCAACATGACGGCAAAAGTGGCAAAGATTGAAACCGGAATGGTTAACGTCGGTACTAATGTTGAACGCCAGTCTTGCAAGAACATATAACAAACCAAAATAACCAACAAGAATGTCAGCACCAATGTAAAGATAACTTCTTCAATGGACGCCTCAATATATTCTGTTGAATCATAACCGATAACATAAGTGATGTCTTCAGGAAAACGTTGAGATAGGCGTTCCATTTCCGCTTTGACACCGGCCATAGCATCCAAAGCGTTGGCGCCAGCCAGCTGATTGATGGCGATAGCCACGTTCGGAGCTGCGTTAAAACTTGAAGTAGCCCGATAACTTTCCTCACCGATATTAACCTCGGCAATGTCTTTCAGATAAAGCAAACCGCCTTGTTCCGCTGTGCGGATAATAATGTTTTTAAAATCTTCAACCTCGTTGATGCGTCCTTGGGTTTGCAATGTATAAACCATTTGCTGGGTTCCGTCGCCGGGCATTGCGCCAATACTTCCCAAAGACGGTTGATAGTTTTGTCCTTCAATAGCCGCTTTGATTTCATCAACAGAGATATTCAGAGCAGTGATTTTATCTGCGTTCAACCATACACGCATACTTAACGCTGATGAATAAACGTTGACTTCTCCAACACCGCTGACACGGCTCAACGCGTCTTTAACGTTATTTTGAACATAATCGGACAATTGCATTTGAGAATAGGTTTTATTCGGAGAAACAATACTAATAAAGCCCAAAATGTTTGACGACCGGCTTTTAACAGTTAATCCTTGTCTGGTAACATCTGTCGGCAATTTTGATTGCGCCTGTTGGATTCGGTTTTGAACCTTAACCTGAGCCATATCTCTGTCGACACCAACTTTAAAAGTCACGGTCAAACTGTATCTTGAATCTTCGGATGAAGAGCTCATATACAGCATGTCTTCCACACCATTGATTTCCGCTTCCAACGGAATACCGATGGTTTTTGCGACAACCTCTGCGCTGGCCCCCGGATAAGAGGCCGAAACTACGATTTCCGGCGGTGTAATTTCCGGATAAAGTGAAATCGGCAGTGAAAAGACGGAAATAATACCCGCCAAAGTCAACACGATGGAAATCACCATCGCAAAACGCGGGCGTTCAATAAAAATGCGTGAAAACATTAATTATTCCTCCTTTGCTTCCGGTGTAACATCAGAAGCATTAACCTTTTGTCCGTTGGAAACTTTTTGCAAACCTTGGATAATGACCTTGTCTGTTGCTTCCAAACCGGATTCGACAATTTGTTCTGTTCCGAGACCATCTCCCAAAACAACACGTTTTTGCTCGGCAATACCATCATCGTTAACGGTGTAAACATAGTTGCCGTGCTGATCTTGGGCAATAGCTGCTTGTGGAACCATGATGGCGAGTTTATCTTCTTTTTCGCCAACGAGGATATCAACATAGTTTCCGGGGATAAGCAGGTTGCGCTCATTGCTGTACTCGGCATAAACAGCGATTGTTGCCGTATTGGTGTTGATTTCATTGTCTGTGAAGCGAGATTTCAAATGGTTAACCAAAACAGTTCCGTCAGCCAAGACCAATTCCGTTTTAATCGGAGACGATTCGCTTCCGTTAGTGTACAGGCGGCGCAAACTCAAGATATCCTTATCAGAAACGGAAAAGGCAACACGAATGGGGTCTGTTTGCACAATACGGGCAAGATTCTGCGTTGTGGAGTTAACGTAGTTTCCTTCCGTAACCATGGCTTTACCGATATAGCCTGTAATGGGAGCCTTGATTTCCGTATAATCCAAATCAATTTTTGCCAATTCAAGATTCGCTTCCGCTTGAGCAACGGCTGCTTTTGCCTGCAAATAAGCGCTTTCTGAGGCATCCAATGTTGCTTTTGATGCGTAGTTTTGCTTGCTCAAAGATGCCTGACGGCGATAATCTCTTTCTGTGCGAACCAAGTTGGCTTTAGCGCTTGCAAGTTCAGCTTGGCGCAGCTCAACGGTTGCAATATAGCGTTTTTGTTCAATAACAAATAAAATATCACCTTCATTGACCAGAGAACCTTCTTGGAACAATACCTTTTCAACATAACCGGTAACTTGAGGTTTTAAGTTAACGCTTTTAATGGCTTCAACATGGCCGATATAGCTTTGTTTCGGCGCAATATTGCGTGTTGACAGTTTTTGGGTCAAAACATAGGGGGTTCCTCCGCCCATGCCGCCCATCATACCCGTTTGCGGAGTGAGGCGTGCCTTTAAAAACCAACCGAACGCCACACAGGCGCCCAAGATAACAATTTGCCGGATAATTGTTCTTTTATGAATAGTTCCGATTTTCATCTTTAATTTTTCTCCACTTTAATTCCATCCATAACCAGATCAAAACCTTTTGTTAAAGTTTGAACCAAATTCATCGGATATGTTTTACAGATGTAAACACTCAAAACGCCGCGCCACATGCATAAGAGAATGGAGGCGATTTCCACTACATCCACATTAGGGCATATTTCTCCATTTTTTTGCAATAAAGTCAATATTTCTTTTATTTGAAAAAACGGGAAATCTCTAATCTCACGAATTTGCCCCGATATCTTTTGCATAATAGCCTCAGACCACTCCATTTGATAGAGGATAAAAAATAAAAACTTGCAGTAATCCTTGTTGTCCTGAATATGCATGGCATCGGCAATCATCGAATTTCGAAAGGCTTCAAAAGTTAAAATTTCATTAGACTTGATATAGGCCAATTCTTGTTGTTGATTAAATTTGATATTCATCAATTCTGCCAGCAAATCGGCTTTATTGCGGAAATGCCAGTAGACAGCGCCTTTTGTCAAATTAATTCGTTTGGCGATTTCATCAAAAGTTGTTCGCGAATATCCTTTTTCATAAAATAAATCCAATGCGGATTGTAAAACAGCTTCTTTGGTTTTCTCAGCTTCTTCTTTTGTCCTGCGGGGCATGATATTTCCTCGTTTTTTTATATACCAACGCGCATGTATAGCGGAAGAAACTATAACAGGCAATAGTTAAAAAATATTTTTATGATAATTTGGTATGTATAATAAATTCCTTAAAAATTTGTCCTCCCTATGTGATTGGTGGTTGACACTTGTGGCGGTGTTTGTTAAAATGGAATGGTGAGACCGGTTCCATTTTAAGCAAAGGAGGCTGCCAT
>CATGXW010000093.1 GCA_949542085.1 uncultured Alphaproteobacteria bacterium | reverse complement strand
TGTTTCTATGTTTATTGTAAAATTTTTAGACAAAATTGTCAACATAAAAACATTAATAGCATAATCATGTTACGGATTATGCTATTAAAACCTTAAAGATTGTTTAATGACAGGTTATTCGACAGGCCATTGCGCCAAATTATCAAGAAAGCTGCTCACAAAATCTGCCCGACGATTTTGAAAATCGAGATAATACGCATGCTCCCAGACATCAACGGTCATTATCGTTTTTTGTCCGCGGGCAATCGGTGTGTCGGCATTGGCGGTTTTGACAATTTCCAGCTTATCACCGGCATCAATCACCCATGCCCAGCCGCTGCCAAATTGACCGACAGCCGCCTGCTTAAATGTTTCGCTAAACTTTTCATAACTTTCAAATTGTTCCGTTATGCGTCGTCCTAATTTTCCTTTTGGCTCTCCTCCGCCATTGGGAGAAAGAACACTCCAGAAAAACTCGTGATTCCACGCCTGCGCGGCATTGTTAAAAATCGCCTGATATTCGGTTTTTTGATATGTCTTTTGAATAATCTCTTCCAGAGACATTTTTTCAAATTCGGTTCCGGCAATCAATTTATTAAGAGTTTCAACATATGTCTTATAGTGTTTACCATAGTGGTAATCAAGAGTTTCTTGAGACATGTAGGGTTCCAAAGCATCCTTGGCAAACGGAAGCGACTGCATTTCAAACATATTTTTCTCCTTGAGTGATAAAACTAAGAACGGTTATGTTTGATATAAGCATTGGTTCCGATATCATCAAGCATCTTCTGCTCTTTAGAATCAAATTCTTTTTGCGCGGTTTTTTGGCGATTGTCATCGACAATCTCAAAAGTTTTCTGCTCCTTAAACATATCCGAAATAATATCTCTTATTTCGGATATGCGAGCGCGCACCGCCGCCAGTTTAACCTCCAACTCCTCACGCTGTTGTAAATAACGCTTGGTATAAAGCCCGAAATCTCCCAAATTGGCGTTTTGGCGGGCAAATTCTTTCTCTTGTTCATAACGGGTATTTAAATTATTTAAGTCGTTAAGCAAGTTTTCTTCCCGTGTTTGCTGCTCAACCAACAATTTGCGTTGCTCGTCAATATTGAATTTTTGGATTCTGGTCAATGTCTGCAGAGAATTTTTCATACCCCGCTCCTATTTAAGCACCCGCTTGAAAAGGCGTTGCCAAGATTTTAGCCAGCCCCTCGTAACATTCGGCCAAGCTAAAACGTTCCTGCTTGCCCTGAGACAAAAATTCTTCCAACATCGGATAATAAAAAATTGCTTCATCAACCTCGTGATTTGAGCCTTTTTTATAAGCGCCGAGACGTATCAGTTCCGCCATGTCCTCATAAGAAGAAATCAGCTTGCGCGCACGGGCAACCAAAGCATATTCCTCTTTGGTGTCACAGTCGGGCATGGTACGAGAGATGGAGCGCAGGATATTAATGGCCGGATAGCGGTTGCGTTCGGCAATCGCCCTATCCAAAACAATATGCCCGTCAAGAATCGAGCGCACGGCATCCGCCACCGGTTCATTATGATCATCACCATCCACCAAAACCGTAAACAAACCGGTGATAGTTCCGTTTCCGGCTCCGGGACCGGCTCTTTCCAGCAAACGCGGCAATTCGGCAAACACGCTCGGCGTATAGCCTTTGGAAGCAGGAGGTTCGCCGACAGACAAGGAAATTTCACGTTGCGCCATAGCAAAACGTGTGATTGAGTCCATCATACACAACACATTTTTATTCAAATCTCGGAAATATTCGGCAATAGCCATGGTAACATAAGCGGCTTGACGACGCATTAACGGACTTTCATCAGAGGTTGCCAACACCAGAACTGATTTTTCCAATCCTTCGGAGCCTAAAACATCCTCGACAAATTCCTTAGCTTCTCTTCCACGTTCGCCAATTAAACCGATAACAGACACATCAGAATCGGTGTGACGCGCCATCATTGACATCAATGTCGATTTGCCGACACCGGAACCGGCAAAAATGCCCATACGCTGCCCTTTGCAGATGGTCAAAAAAGCATTAACGGCTTTGACCCCTAAATCCACTTTGCCTTTAACCCGATTGCGGAATTGCGCCGGCGGCGGTGATGATTTGATATAATAGGGTTTATTTCCTTTAATCAGCGGTCCCTTGCCGTCTATCGCCTCGCCAAAGGCATTGACAATCCGTCCCAGCCATGAGGGGTGCGGATAAATCACCGGCGGCGCATCTTCAACTTCCACCCGACATCCCAAGCCTATTCCCTCAAGAGAGGCATATGGCATCAGCAAAAGTTTGTCATCCTTAAAACTAACCAGTTCGCAGGGAACAACTCGGCCGCCATTGGCAATAACATTGCAACGGTCTCCTATCGCCAAACGCGAGCGGATGCCGCTAACCTCGACAAACAGTCCCTGCACACCGGTTACCTTGCCGAAATAAGCCGCATCCTTTAATTTTTCCAACTCATGGAGTTTACTTGCAAATAACTCTGACAAATTTTTTCCCGCAATGTTAACAATATTTTATTGTAATATTGCATTTGTATCGCGTTTAGACAACGGCTTAATTGCAAAAAAGCAATAAATGTGAATATTTTTGTTAATAATTATTAACAGGCCGCTCAAAAAAGTTAACAAATAAAAAAATAGGCGATAAGATAGCGCCATAGATAACGAAAATAAAAAGGGGGAAGTCTATGCGCGTTTTATTAGTTGAAGACGATTATGCCATCTCGCAAAGTATTGAAACCATGCTGAAAAAAGAAGGCATGATTGTTGACACCACTGACTTGGGTGAAGACGGATTGGAGATCGGCAAGCTCTATGATTATGATATCATCATTCTTGATTTGATGCTTCCTGACATGAACGGCTACGAGGTTTTGAAGAATTTACGCGCCTCAAAAGTCAACACACCTGTTCTGATTTTATCAGGTTTGAGCGAGCCTGACAAAAAAGTTAAAGGCTTGGGATACGGCGCAGACGATTATCTGACAAAACCGTTTGACAAGTCAGAATTGCTGGCTCGCATTCAAGCTGTGGTCAGACGTTCTAAAGGACATTCCAATTCCCTTATCCGTACCGGCGATGTTGAAGTCAATCTCGACAATCAAACCGTTTCGGTTAAAGGAAAAGCATTGCACCTCACAGGAAAAGAATACGGCATTATGGAGTTGTTGTCTTTGCGCAAAGGATCAACCCTTAACAAAGACCAGTTTTTGAATCACTTGTATGGCGGTATTGATGAACCGGAGTTGAAAATTATTGACGTGTTTATCTGTAAGCTACGCAAAAAACTGGAAAAAGCTTCCGGCGGTAAGAATTATATCGAAACCGTCTGGGGACGCGGCTATGTTCTCCGTGATCCGGATGAAAAGAAATAATCCCGACCTTTTAAAGCCACCCTTTCAGGTGGCTTTTTTATATGTCTTGTATATTTCCTAAAAAAGCCCTCTCTTTTGAGAAGGCTTTTCTGTCTGATGATGTTGTCTCTTAGAACATATGGTGCTGTTCTTAATGAAGATTGATGTCGCCATCAATTCCTTCCCAACATCCTTTTTCCCATGTGTTGGCACAATCAACATTGCCCTCATCACACTCGAGATATGTATAGGCAAATGTTCCTATGCAACTATTCATTCCTACCGGCCTGATTTCCGGAGGTTCTCCGTACAACTTTGTGCCTTGGAACATATAGGCTGCATATTTTAATGAAGCAGGCAGCCTTGTCAGATCGCCTTCCATATTGACATTCATTGCAAACATGCCGCCTCCATTTTCCAAGCTATCCGGCAGCCAAGGAAGTCCACAAGAAAATCCTTTATGCTTGTTACTGGTCGTATAATAACGGCCATTATAAAACATTTGATTAGCCTCAACTAATGAACTTGGTAAAGGGGGGATACATCCCGTCAAACCGGTATTTTGGAACATACCTGAACCATATTTTAATGTATCAGGAAACTCAGGTATACTTCCGCTTAAAGATTCACAACCAGTAAACATGTAGCTCCCATCTTCCAAATTGGGGGGAAAGTTAGGTATTCCGCCGGTCAGCTTACTGCAATTGGAGGATAAATACATCTTGATTACAGAATCCAAGCTTAAATCAATTAATTTGGTAACATAAACTTCTTTACCGGTGACCGGTTTATTAAGATAAAACTCCGTCGCATTTCCGCTGACATTAACCGTATAAGATCCTGCTTTGCTGTAAGTATGCTGATTAGAGCTGTCGACGGTTCCGTCACCCCAATCAACTTGATAATCGTTTGCAACAGGCGATGTTATAGAAAGCTTTAACTCTGCTCCGGCAACAGAAGCCTGAGCGATAAATTGAATTGAACCGATTTTTTCGCATTCACCATATACCAGCTCATATCCGTTCGGACAAGTCATTTCCTCACATTTGTAGCAGGTTGTTCCAGCGGCGGTGACGGTTGTTCCCGTTTGAGTTTGCGCGGCAGAAAAACCATTTTTTTGATAATCTGCCGGACAAGTGTCGTCTTTACACAAGTAACAAATTGATCCCAAATCAGTTTTTTGTGTTCCCATCTGCTTCTGCGTTGATGTACAAGCGGTTTTGCTATAGTCTGTCGGGCAATCATCATTTTTAGCGGTACACTTACCACAAATTTTACCGCCTGATTTTCCATTGGAGGAATAAGTATATTTTTGCGTGTCGGAACATTCCGTCACTCCTGCCGTATATCCTGCTGGGCACGGTGTTGCCGAACAAGTTGTCTGACCAGACGTCCAACTCCAGCCATCAGCGGTTTTCGCACTTGTAATCTTATATTTGCTACTGT
>CATGXW010000092.1 GCA_949542085.1 uncultured Alphaproteobacteria bacterium | reverse complement strand
CCGCCAACTTAATTTTATCAATTTTTTCCTGAATTGCGTCTCCGTCACCGGCTTTCATTGTCGGTTGCGACCCATGACCGCCGCGGGCTCCGCTAGATGTTGCCACGCCGGAACGAATAATAATCAAATTTGTTCCCATGGTCTTCATTTCATTCTGAATAGAAATCTGCGCCCCGTTACCGATAGCCAACATCACAATCACGGCCCCCACCCCGATAATAATACCGAGACTGGTCAAAATCGAACGCATTTTATTGGCTTTCACAGCCCGCAAAGCAATACTGAAAATCGTCTGCAAATCCATATTATTCTCCTATCGGCGCGAAAGCACCGGTTCATCGGAAGAAATCTCTCCGTCAACAATCCTGATAATCCGTTTGGCATAACGAGCGATATCTTCCTCGTGCGTCACCAAAATAATTGTTCGCCCCAGCTCATCATTCAAACGGGTAAACAAATCCATAATCTCCACACTCATTTTCGTATCAAGATTTCCGGTCGGTTCATCGGCAAAAATAATCGGAGCTTCATTAACAATCGCCCGCGCAATAGCCACACGCTGTTGTTGACCTCCGGACAATTGATTGGGCTGATGGTTCATTCTTTTGCCAAGTCCGACTTGTTCCAACGCTTGTTTTGCTCTGGCCGCCCTCTCCGCCACGGAAATACCAGCATAAACCATCGGCAATTCAACATTTTCCAACGCCGATGTTCTTGACAACAAATTAAACCCCTGAAACACAAAGCCGATTTTCTGGTTACGAATTGTCGCCAACTCATCCGAACTCAGTTTTTCCACACTGCATCCCTCAAGAGTATAATGCCCTGACGAGGGTTTATCCAAACACCCCAATATATTCATCAGAGTTGACTTTCCGGAACCGGACGGCCCCATTATTGCCACAAACTCTCCTTTATCAATCTGCAAACTTATCCCTTTCAGGATTTTCAAATTAAACCCTTCCAACGGATAGGTCTTGGTAATATTTTTCAATTCAATTAAAGCCATTAGCGAGGCATCCTCATACGCATTTGCGATGTCTTGCGAACAACGTTTTTATCTTCGACAATCACACTGGTGTTCTCATCCAGACCGGTTCCGCTCACTTCTGTATTCTCATCATCACTCACACCGGTTGTCACGACAACACGCTGCGGACGCCCTTTATTCATAACCCAGATTCCCTTATCTTTATAACGCTTTGTCTCCCCGTTTTCATCAGTCACATAAAAACGCAAAGCTTTATTGGGAACCAACAAAACATCATCTTTTTCCGATGTAATAATGCTGACATTGGCCGTCATCCCCGGCTTGAGCAACAAATCTTTATTATTAATTTCGATAATCACCTGATAGGTAACAACATTTGATGTTGTAACAGCCTCGTTACGCACTTGCGTCACCAAACCGTAAAACACGTCATCAGGAAAACTGTCAACGCTAAACTCGACGGTCTGCCCTTCTTTTACTTTTGCAATATCAGCTTCCACCACGGAGGCTTCAATCTGCATCTTGGTCAAATCCTCAGCCACATTAAACAACGTCGGTGTCTGAAAACTGGCGGCCACGGTCTGCCCAACCTCAACTTCCTTCGATACGACTATACCGTCAACCGGTGAAATGATTTTTGTATAACGCAAATCAATCTCTGCTGACTTCAATGCCGCCTCCGCTTGAGAAATCTGCGCCTCTTTCAACGCTTTTTGCACCACGGCATTATCATAATCGCGCTGCGCCGATTCTAATTCCTTGTCTGCGGAATAACGAGACGAATTAAGTTTCTTTATACGTTCCAGATGCTTTTTATAATAAACGATATCGTTTTTAACCACCTCCAATTCTGCTTTGGAAATATCCAACGCCGCCTTTCTCTGAGCAACCGTCGCTTCGAATAAAGATGGGTCAATCTGAGCCAACAACTGGTCTTTTTTAACTTGAGAGTTATAATCTACAAAGATTTCGGAAATCGTTCCTGATACTTGTGTTCCGATGTTAACGGTCGAAATCGGATTAATCACGCCGGAAGCCGTAACCTTCTGCATGATAGCTCCGCGTTCAAGTTTTTGAACAACATAATCAGGCTGTCTAACATCACTTCCCCGATAATAAACTACCGCACCAGCCAACAAAACCAAAGGCAATGCATATTTATAAATCTTATTCATTCCCGTAACCCTGCATCATATAAAAATTTCATCGTTCATATAATATAAAACGCAAGAATTAAAAAAAAGTTTTAAAATTTAAATAAAGGGGCTTGTCAATTAATATATTTTTGTCTATATTTAGACTTGTATATATATAAAACATAAATTATTAACCGGATTTTCTCCCGCCCCATATATACACGCGGCAGAAAACCACAAAAATTTTCTAAATGGCTAAAGAAGAAAAAGCTAAGAAAGAAGCAACAAGAGCCTTGGTCTTAATCCAGGCCGGACTACCCGAAGGGTATCAGACAACGAACAAAGTCGCTGTCCTCAAACGCATCCGAGAGATTGGACGCTCCGAAAACAGCTACTGGACATCGTGGGTCAAAGCGGGAGAAACCCGCGGCCTTGCCTACCTCAAAGGAAACGGCATCGTCAAAATCATTTGCGAGGCTGACTTCCCCAAGTACCTGTTTAACGGGAAAAAGGTAGCGTAAGCCTAATCAAAACAAACACACCGGACAGGAGGTTGAGCGGTCTTCGCTCCCTCCTCCGGTCTTCTACAAATTTTAACTATCATTATTTATGAGTCGAGAAACTGTTGCAGTTTTACAAGAACTCGCCGGTAAAAGTTTTGAGGAAAAAATAAGCCTCCTTGACCAGTGGCAACAAACCGGCTTACTTAGCTCGGAAACCGCTCAGGAAATCAAAGAGAAGCTAACAACCCGCAAAAACCTCAAAGCTCGTCAACTAAAGGCAATCAAAGAAGCGGAAAAAGACACGCATGCCTTTGATGCCCTGTGGAACATCTCTTCCGGCAAGGAGATTCAAATCGCTCTGGAAAACCTCCAGGCCACGTTACGAATGAAGCGCAAAGCTTACCTGACGGACAGGTATTTCAATCCGGAGCTGTCCGCCAACGAAAAAAAGGCGTTGAATATTGCTCTGAAAGAAATCACCTACAGATACTTCAACTATCAAATTGAAGATATTCTGATCGAGGTTCTCAAATACCCCATCAAGTCCATCAAGATGCAAGGCAACGAATTTCTGGAAAAGCTCATCGCTCAGGAACGCATTTCCATCCTGTTCTGGCTCAAGCTTTTGAGCCGTCAGTATGTCGCCAAACGCCAATGGCAGCAAATCGTTCAACAAGCAGAGCTGTTCGCATCTTTCGCCAACCTCTTTCTTCCTCCTATCGAAGAATGGGCGAAGAAAGGAGATCCCAAAGCCAAAGAGGCCGAAGCCGCAATTAAAGCGCTGAAATCCTAAATCAGAACCCCCGATGATTGAAATAATCATCGGGGGTTCGTTTTTAATGTTTAGCGTTTAAGTTAAAAAGAGGAACAGAGTTGCCCATCATGTACTGAGGGAGTTTGCATCCCATTTCTGAACGGCTTCATATTCCGTCAGTCCCTTGTTGCGAGCCAAAGCTTCAGATTTTATCCGCATCACTTCAGCAGACGCACGGACAGAAAAAACACCTATCTTACCGAAACTAACAGAGAAAACTTCCCTCTTCAAACTCAAACCCACGCAACAAATCTTCCGTCGGCATGGCTTTTTTGCCTTGTCGCTGAATCTGCGTTATTTTCAAAGCGCCGGAACCACATCGGACAACCAAAGCTTCCCGTCCCTGCACAATTTTTCCGGCTTCGTTGCTGACATCTTCTGAAACAACCTCAGCCATCAAAACTTTAAAGCGCTCGCCTTTATATTCAAAAAACGTTGCCGGATACGGATTAAACGCCCTGATTTTTCGTTCCAAAACTTCTGCCGGCAACATAAAATCCAATTTACTTTCGCTTTTGTCTAGTTTCGCCGCATAACATGTTAACGCATCATCTTGTTTTTGCGGCTGCAAAGCATCTATTTTTTGCAAGGCTTCAATAATTAAAGTTGCCCCGATTTGCGCCATTTTATCATGCAAATCGCCTCCGGTGGTCTGAGAGGTAATCTCCGTTTCGCCTTTCAACAGCATATCGCCGGTATCCAATCCCTCGGCCACCTGCATAATCGTCACCCCGCCGACTTTGTCACCGGCCTCAATACAACGTTGAATGGGAGCTGCGCCGCGCCACCTCGGCAACAACGAGGCGTGAATATTCAAACACCCGTAACGATACGCCTCCAACACCGGTAACGGCAAAAGCAAACCATAAGCCGCAACCACAGCGACATCGGCCCCCAGATTTTGAAAAGCGCGTTGTTCTTCTTCATTGCGCAATGTCCGCGGTGTCCGCACTTCAATGCCATGTTTCTCTGCCACCAAATGAACCGGTGTTTTGCTTTCCTTTTGTCCGCGCCCCGCTTCTTTTGGAGCACGCGTATAAACACAAATCACCTCATGTTCGGCAATCAACTTTTCTAAAGCCGGCACAGCAAAATCCGGCGTTCCCATAAAAACGACCCTCATAGTTTCTCCATTAATTCTGATGAGACAAACGGCGATTTTTTTCCAACTTCTTAACAAGCATCTGGTCGATATACAAAATACCGTCAAGATGGTCCAACTCGTGTTGCATAGCCACGGCCAGAAAATCTTCAGCTAAAATTTCACATTCCTTACCGTTATAGTCCAAATACTTCACTCGCACACTGGCCGGACGTTCAACTTCCGCCCGCATTTCCGGAACAGACAAACATCCTTCTTCACAAATCTCCGTTTCTTCCGAACGCCAAACGATTT
>CATGXW010000091.1 GCA_949542085.1 uncultured Alphaproteobacteria bacterium | reverse complement strand
ATGATTTGCGCAATACTGGTCATTTGGAACCTATACCGCCTGTACAATTGGCAAATACAAGGAAAAACGCTCTCGGAAACCAATCGGGAAGTTATCAACGAAATAAAAAAGAACGCAAGCATCCTGAAAGACAATTTTACACGGAAAGATTAAAACGGATGAGCCTTTTTGACTATTTAAAAAACACCTTTTTACAACCGCGTCTTCCTCAGGAACGCATTGAAGAAGAAATTGCCCTCAACATTCACTTTAGGGTAGAAGTTGTCGAATTCGCCGATAACGTTGAAAGCCGTAGCGGAGAAACCATTGCCCGCTTGCTTAGAGCTCAGGAAGGACTTGATGTTTCTTATTTTGAGGAACCTTTTTCCAAAAGCTTTCTTAATCTGGAAAGCCGCACGTTGTTTGACCTCATTGACCGCGGACAAACCATCCTTGATAAAACCGGAGCCGATGTCTTAATCTGGGGATACCGAGAAGCGGATAAAATCCGCCTGAACTTCCAAACGCCACTCCAATACGAAAAGAAAGGAAACTCTTTTGTATCGCTTATGGACAGTTTGTTTCTGCCGGCACAGATATTCGAAAGTGTCGAAACTTTTCCGAGCTCCATCGTCACACTAATCTACGGAGCCGTTATCAGCGCGCTGAACACAACAAACAAACCTCAGAAGATTCAAAAACGCTTTCTTCTCAAAAAAACAATCAGCAAACTAAGCTCGGACAATTCGGCCAAAAGTCTGTCTATAGATTATCTGCCTTACATTATGAATTTTCTCGGCATTATCTACCTGAGTTGTTGCGCTGACGAAGAAAAAGAAAAAGACTTCAAAATCGTCAGAAACCTTTTCGAAACAGCCATAAAACATCAGGACTTGATAAAAAGTCCTATTCACCTTGGCTGCATTTACAACCATTTCGGACAACTTTACGCCTGCACGGCTAAAAGCGCCAACAAACGACCGGCGGCTCATTTCAAAGGAGCGATATCCTCCTATCGTCAGGCTCAAAAATATCTCAGCAAATACAACTATCCCTATGACTATGGCCTGATTTCGTACCGATTGGCGCAATTATACTATGACTATTGGCGACAAAAAGAAGACATTCAAGCCTTGCGCGACGCAGTTTTCAACTTGAGAGAAGCGGAAAAAGTCTTTACATTCGCCCTTTTTCCTGAATTTTGGGCGGATATTCAGGGAGATCTGGGACATATGTTAGCTCTTCTTGGTAACCTGACAAACAGCAGTGAAATCAGCGCTCTGGCAATCACCAGCTACAAAAACCGGCAAAAAATCATCACCGAACGCCGAGACCCGCTGGCTTGGGCGCAAATTCAGGAACACATCGGCAACATTTATTACCGGACCGGCAAAAACATCGGCAATAAAGACGCTTTGGAAGATTCTTTGGAATACTACCACGACGCCTTGTATATCTATGAAAACATGGAACGAGACGAAGACGGAAAGAGGCTGACAACCGACATTGCCAAAGCCTCTCACGAACTGTCATATCTCGCCGAATAGCCTACAAAGCTTTTAGAATATAGGAACTAACCGCTTCCCCGTAAAAAGACGGATCGGAAATAGCTTCACCTTCGGCAATTTTCGCCTGATCAAGAATAATCTTTGCCACTTCTTCAACCTGCGCCTTATTCTTATCGTCCGCCGTCATATCCGCCAGCTTAATAATCAACGGATGATACGGATTCAATTCCAAAATTCGGGTACTGGCAAACGCCGTCTGCTGCTGATGGCTGCGCATCAGACGCTCCAGATGGATACTCATCTGTCCGTTCTCTACCGTCAAACTTGCAGGAGATTTGGTCAGCTTATCCGTTGTTGTCACTTTGCCGATTTCATTTTTGAACATATCCGCCATCAAATCGGTCAGTTTCTTCAAGCTACCTTCATCAGCTTTGGCTTCTTTGCGGTCAAATTTGAAATCTTCGTCCGCCTGACTGATATGTTTGACGGCAAAGCCTTTATAATTCGGCAAAGTCTGCGGCCAAAACTCGTCAATCGGATCCGTCAACAACAACACTTCCAACCCTTTGCTTTGAAAAGCCTCCAACTGCGGATTATTCGCCAAAACCTGAACATTATCACCGGTAATGTAATAAATCGTCTTTTGTCCCTCTTTGGCTCGTGAAATATACTCATCAAGCGTTGTTAGTTTTTCTTTGTCAGCCGTTGAGGCGAAATAAGACAATGACGCCACTTCTTCCCTATTGGAAAAATCTTCATAAATGCCTTCCTTAAAAGCAATACCGAAATTCTTCCAAAACTTCATATAATCATCATAGTCTTTCGCGCGCTTTTTCAGTTCTTTCAAAAGGCGGGAAACCGTTCCGTGCTTAATTTTTTCAATCAAAGCGCTGTGCTGCAACATTTCTCTTGAAATATTGAGTTGCAAATCGGCGGAATCAATCACCCCTTTTACAAAACGTAAATAAGAGGGCATCAATTCTTCCACCTTGTCAGAAATAAAAACCTTATTAACATACAATTTCAGCCCGTTTTTCTTATCGGGTTGAAACAAATCATACGGCATTTCCGACGGAATATATAACAAACCGGTATATTCGATATTTCCTTCAGCCTTAAAATGCAACGTCATCCACGGATCATCAAAATTCTTGGAGATATGGTGATAAAACTCTTTATATTGTTCCGACGTAATCTCCGACTTATGGCGCATCCACAATGCCGAAGCGTTGTTCACCGTTTCCTCACCGGCCTCGCCCAATTCCAAAACAATCGGATATTCAATATGATCGGAATATGTGCGGATAATATGGCGCAGATAAATCGTATCTGTGTAGTTTTTATCATCTTCTTTCAAAAACAGCTTAATGTCCGTACCGTTGCCGTCTCTTTCCGCTTCGGTAATTTCAAAACCGCTCTTGCCGTCGGACACCCACTTCCAAGCCTGTGTCTCACCGGCTTTTTTCGTAAGAATTTCCACCTTGTCGGCAACCATAAACGCCGCGTAAAAACCAACACCAAACTGCCCAATTAAATCAACACCGGAACCATTATCTTTAACATTGCGCACAAACTCCGCCGTTCCTGATTTTGCAATTGTTCCCAAATGATTGATTAAATCATCTTTGTTCATTCCGATACCATTATCGGAAACCATTAAAGTATTTGCCTTGGCATCCGGTGTAATTTTAATTTTCAAAGCGCCGTTACCCTTGGCAATATCCGGATTGCTCAAAATCAGATATTTCAGCTTGTCACAAGCATCCGACGCATTAGAAATCAGTTCGCGCAAAAAAATCTGCTTTTCCGAATACAACGAATTGACCACAATATCCAACAGCTTGCTGACTTCAGCCTGAAACTCCAATTTATCTGACATAACAAACATCCTATAAAAAACTAAACCTAATGGATATATGGGAATTGAAAAGCAGATATGCAAGTTTTGGCAACAAATTATTTTTTGCTTGATTTATTTATCAATCAAGGTAAATTGAAAAAGATTTTTGACTAACTTAAGTGGAGATAACCTATGGTATCTGTTGTTAATGACTCTTGCGTAAAATGCAAAACTTGCGCAGATGTTTGTCCGGTTGGCGCTTTTCATGAAGCTGAAAGCCAATTGGTTGTTAACCCTGACGTCTGCATTGACTGCGGCGTTTGCATTTCCGAATGCCCTCAAGAAGCTATCTGCAGTGACAGTGAAGCTGATGACAAATGGGTTCAGTTCAACGAAGAACAAGCTAAATCTTGCCCTTGCGTTAACGACTAATCGCACTTCAAAAAAAAGAACCTCTTGTTTTTACAAGAGGTTCTTTTTTATTCCCTTTTTAGAAAGCGTAATTCAAACCGATATTAATACTTGTATCTCTGAAATCACTGTTGAATGTGTTGGAAATCGTTCCAAAAGCTTTCAACCCTTCACTTAATTGTACACTTCCTCCCAAATTAACTCGAAGATAAGTATCATCTTCAACCGTCGGAAGCTCTAAAGAATCCATCAATTTAACAGTGTTGCCGCTGTTATAAGTCTTGATAACGCTTGGTTCAAAATAAACGGAAGAAACTCCGTCGCGGCTCGGATAATACTTCTCAATCTTCAATCCGGCGGAAGCCTTAACCTGTCCCAACGCCTCATACTCGGCGCTAACTTTATTGCTGTCTTCCGTTTCATCAAAATCAACTCTGGTATACTGCAGGCCGACACTGGGTTCAATATTCCAATTATCACGCAAATTAAAGGTATATCCTAAATCAAGACTGGCTCCGACTTGTGTTCCCTTGGTATCAGCCCTCACCTTGTCATCCGTTTCAATATCGCCTTTCAAGACTCCGCCATAAGCTGCCGCCAAAGCCCAGAAATGTCCGGCTTCCAGATTGTAATACAAACCACCGAAATAACTGTTGACATCAACATCCGCCGTTCCGGAAACTTTATACTCCTTGCCTTTGCCCTTAATATCAAAATCACCGTTGCGATAAGAAGCAAAAATACCAAACTTACCCCAATCTCCGGTCAAAATATCAAATCCGGCATCACCTCCGTAAACATTGGCATCATACTCAAACGGATATTTGACGGAAACATTGCTGAACGCCGGCGCAAACCAAAAGTTATACGGACGATCAAAATAGCAGCTGTAAGCATTATTCCCATAATTCCGACGACAAAACTTTTTATAGCTTCGCGGAGCGTTAATCACTTTATCTTTTAAGTTCCATAACATACTCGTACTCTGCACCATGGCGATACTCGGCAAGCTGGCATAAGAAGCCACCTCGGGAGTAATGGTCTCCTTATCGATGCCAAAATACCAATTCTTTCCGTCCTGAAAAGCCTGCCAATCATAAAAGAGCATGCCTGGGGGCTGGAAAGATGGCTC
>CATGXW010000090.1 GCA_949542085.1 uncultured Alphaproteobacteria bacterium | reverse complement strand
CTGGATCTTGTGATTTTGCTGCAAGTTCTTTTACCCACAGACCCAACCCTTCAGGTTCTTCCCATTTGTAGTCTCCTGGACTACTGCCAAATGCTTCATACGGTGTCCGTTCGGCTTTGAAACGATTGGCATCCCGAAACGCTATCACTTTATTATTAATGCTGTCATCAAAACTCTTGGAAAACGGAATTAAATGTTCAATTTCAAAAGCCCCGCTAAACAAATCAGTGGCACTAATTAACTTACCGCTGAACGGACAACATCTCTGCGCTGGATTCTCTGATAATCTTTCCCATATTTTATACATCATCCGATTTTGATAGGTATTTGGTATACCTGCACAAGCTAATTCTTCAGCAATACGTTCATTGTCTTTTTGGTTTTCCTTTTGCCTTTTCTCAAGCTTGCGAACACCTTCGACACCCAGCTTTAGCTCTCTGGCTAATTCAACAACCACCTGCTGCGGCTTACCGTAGCGAGAAATAATTTCATTCACCACTTTTCGCAGCTGATTTAATCCCACATGAACCGTCGGGTTATTAATTTTTCCAAAATAAACTTCCTGCAAACCGATGTCCTCGTCAACATCAGGTTCTTCTCCTTCAAATCGACCGCCGATAACAGCTGACTTTAAAATTCGCCCATAATAAGGCAGATAATCATAAATTTCTCCGGTTCTGCGATCTGAGTGATTATAACCGGCTAACGCGCAGGCTTCGGAATAAACCTTTCCCTGTTCCAAATACGGCAGAATATTCTTTATGGCTTTCAAACTTAAAGAAGCATAACCATCCGGCAGATTAACCTGCGTCACCTTTTCAGCATGACTGTCATCTAAACCGAACTGCTCAATCAGCTTTTGCTTCAGCTCAACATTATCTTCAGCTCCCTGCAACAGCTCTAATACTTCGAGCTGCTTTTCAGGTAACATTTTAAACCAACTCTTGCCAAAACACCCCTCATCAGCTAACTTCCAGACAGCCCAATCTCCTTGCAAACCATCCCGTTTATCACTCTGTAAATTGAATTTGCGTGTAGATGGAATATCAAGCTTTTTCCTAATTTTCGAAAACAATAATATCCCTTTACTATTCAAACAAGCTCCGTCTTCCAACATCAAAAGAATTTTTTTCTTCTGTTCCGCAGTTAGCCCCACTTCCTCTTTAGTCGCTTTCACCAAATCAAGATTATTCACTTCCTGCAACATCCGAAATCTCTGAAACAGCGGATGCCATACCGAAGCACGATATTCCTGCAACTCAAATTCACATTTTCCGACAGCTTGCGGGCGCAGAGAACGCTGAAAGAAAATTGTATCTCGCAAAGCCGCGACAACTTCGGTTGTCAGTTCAGGATAATACTGCTGCTGCCGTGCCATAATTAAATCAAACTCAGCCTCAGACATTTCCCGAGTTGGATAAAATTCATACCCCTTACTGTCTGCCGTCGGCCTGACTTTGGTGCTTACCCGTTTCTCGTGGCGACGGTATAAATATTCATCATATGTCAGACACCCTTGCTCTGCCAGTTGCGATTCCAAGGCCTGAACCGCCTGTTTAATTTTGCCGCTCTCACTTTCCTTGCCATCTGATTTACGATTCGATTTAAAACCGCGCCCCTGATTCAGATGAAACAGCGCCCGTCCTAATTCCGGCAAAGAGATTTTTTCATTAACCGCTTTTTGCCGCAGAACAAAAGGATCAAGGCTTTCAAGTTTCTTTTGTTCTTCAACACTTTTGGACCAAATTCCTGTTTCAACCAACAAACGAATCAGCCGACGTTTTCTGCTTTTTTTACGGTCATTATTGCGCCGGATACCACGAGCCATACGACGGGAAACAGATAACGGTTCGCGGGATTTAGCCTCCCTGCCGTCCGGGAAAATATACACACCGCCATCAACAATGTCACAAACTTCCATACGCTCATTCAATTTTAAGATAAACCAACCGATAGAAGTTTCTCCGATATCAATTCCCAGACGATAAAAAAACATTAAACACCTCTTTTTTATGTTGCATTTTAGAAAATTCTAATCTAAAGTGTAATTGTTATCAAGCAAAAGATAACATAGCAAATAGGAAAAGGTGGTCTTTCTGTTAACAAGATGAAAGATTCACAAAATTAAAAGGCAGAGTTCCGTCTCTGCCTTTTCCTTTATCTGCTTTTTTTCAAATGCTGTTCCAGCCGCAGGGCATTTTCTTTGGGAATAAATACCACATCCTTATCATCACGAACAAAATAGCCCTTACCGACAGCCCTAATCAAACTATGTTCCCGGTCATCCGTATCTATAACATTTACTTCCGTCTGCATTGTATCCTGGTGAAAACCAAGTATGCCGCAATAAAAACTTATCCAAGCCGCAGCAAAGGCCAACAACCAGCGCCGGCGGCGATAAGAAACTTGCAGAGCTATTTCCCCGAGCGCCAGTAATGCCGTTATGACCATCCCCCATAAAAACAATAATGGTTTTTCCCGCCAAACAGTTCCATATAGCGGAACTAAAAACAGCCAATAAAAACCGGCAACAGCCAGCGCCCCCAATGAACTTAAACCACAGATTTTAGCAGCCATTATTGCCAAGACTTTCACATCCGTTTTCAACCGCGGTTTTAACAATTCATACTGATATAGAAGTTTGTCATAATGGGCTTCTTCTGAAGCTGCAATCTTTTCCAAACGGTCCACAGACAATTTTCGCCCCGGCTTCCGCCGCAAACTGCGCAACAAATTCTGCCCCTTGGTCAACCAAATCTGCTGCCGTAAGCTCATCTTTTCCAACCGGCTGAACCATAATCCGGAAATAGTTTCTTTCGCACGCGCCATCCCTTCTGACAAATTATCATATTCATCGCCCAGACGGCGCAGCTTTTCCAGCAAACGCTGATAAGGCCAATACGGCACATCAAGCGCCTGATAAACCAGAGAACTGTATAACACCAATATAAAGGCCAACAGCGGCAGTGTTCCGGCATAATAATCCGCCATACGCAACAAATACAGATAATGCCAGTCCAGCGCATAAAAGTACCCCAGATTATAAACCAGCAATACAGATAACACGACAATCATTAAAATCGGCAAATAAGCCTGAAACAAATCGATAACCCGAAATTGTTCATTCACCAGCTGAACCCGATTTTCTGAAACAAAATGTTTTTTTAAGGCCATACTAAATACTATCCAAATCTTTAAGGTAAATCCAACGTTTGATTTTAGCAAAATCGGCAGACGGCGTTCCATTCAAAGTCGAAATCAAATAATGTCCCTCTTCATTTTGAAACAGACAAAGCTCATCCGCTTTTGGTAAAACACCAGAATACCACAAAGTTTTATCTTTATGCAGAACACTCACCAGATGCTTCTTCACTTCTGGTGTTAGCTCCGTTTTACCCTGCTTGTTTAATCCGTGAACCTTCAAATCAACCATCGCCCGGAACGGTTCTATCAAATCATCGACCAACCGCATCGGATTAAGGTAATTCTTATGATGAATACCTAAGGTCGGATGCAGTCCGGCTCCCATAACAGCTCTAGCCATTGCCGAACGCAAAATGATATAACCATAATTCAATAAGCTGTTAATCCCACCGCTATCGCGATCACGACGAAAATCACTCCCAAATAAAGTCGTAAAATATTTTCGAGCCGCCTGCCCTTCAATATTTTCAACATCTCCTAACTTAACTTTAGGTATCATCTGTTTCAGCGGTTCATACGGTAAGGCCAAAGCTTCCAAAACCTTATACTGAAAATATATCTTCCTTTTCACCACCTCTTTCCATAATTTATCACGACTTTTTTCATGAACGGCAATCTGTGCATCCATCACGCCTGCCTGGCGATACTGCCCGGCAACAGACCACAAAAAACCGACCGGCAGAAATTTTTCATTACAAAAAACAAAGGGAATATTCTCCTCTGCTAACCGTACTAATAAATTATTACTATAACTGATACCATGAGAGGCGGTTATCACCGCCTCTACATCACTCACAGGAATTTTTGCCACAACTTGTCCTTCACTGCTCACCGTCATAAATCCGCGCTCACAGGATAAATGCCGATTTTCGCTTTGAATTTCTATAATTTGCCCGCTCATGAAACTTTCCTTTCATTTTTAACCATCGGATCTTTAACTTTTCCCATAGCATCCACATAAACCTTGCGCAAATTTTTTTCCTGCATCTGGTTTGCACTTGCTCCCCAACTTAACTTATCGCCTTCTTCCTTAGCAATCAAATGCCCCCTTAAAAAGACTAACCCTTTAGTCATCTTTTTCACTCTGGCAATCACCCGTTCCACCAGCCCTGTTTCTTCATTTAAGATATCATAGGCCACCATATCATTAATATGCAGCTTCATAATCAATTTGGCATGCGGATCTTTCCGCCGCCATTCCGGCACAAAATCTTTTTGATTAGCATAATATGTCGAAATAATTTCACACTTCCACTTTCCGGCATCTTTGCCTTTGGTCGCGCAATAAATATCCGCACGGCTGTTATTCCCGGATTCATAGTACTTATAAGCCCGGCCATCATTATCTTTCACCGGAATCATAACGCTGTCAGATTTTTCAATATGGCAGCGCACGCAGCGAATACCTGTTTCTGCAATAAACTTCTCAGTCAGCTGCTGCCGCTGTTTTTTATCTTCAACACCTTGCAACAAATCCAGCAGCTTACCGCGAATGACAACATCGGCTATTTCATTAATTTTCTTATTACCATCCTTAGCTGAACCTTCGACAACCGCCAGCAAATCCTTCGTAACCGCAAAAACAGAGCTCCCTTTCTTGCTTCCTTTGCCAATACGACCATAACAAGTATCACGATGCAGCTGCCCCTGTACGCCATGGTCCGGCTTAAAAGCAATAACCAAGCCATCTACCCATTGTTGCAGCTTT
>CATGXW010000089.1 GCA_949542085.1 uncultured Alphaproteobacteria bacterium | reverse complement strand
AAGTTGCGGATGCGGGCAAAGGAGATTGCTGCGGCACACATGGTGCATGGTTCCAGAGTGACGTACATGTCCATGCCGCGCAGGCGGTTGGTTCCGAGTTTGGCGCAGGCTTCCTGAATGGCTTTTATTTCCGCATGAGCCGTGGCATCTTCCACATGTTGGCTTTGATTGAATGTTTCCGCAATAATGTCATTTGTTTCCGGATTGACAATAATGCAGCCGATTGGGACTTCATCATGAGTGGCGGCTTTTTGCGCCAGTTCGTAAGCGCGCTGCATATATTCCAGATTTTTCATGTTTTTCCTTTTCTGTTGTAATTTTATTTAATTATGCTAGAAGATAAGAAAAAAGGAAAGTTTAAAATGAGTGAAAGATTGGCAAAATTTATGGCGCGTTCCGGCGTGTGTTCTCGTCGTCAGGCCGAGGTGTATATCAGCCAGCAACGTGTTACCGTTAACGGAGAGGTTGTTGAGTCTCCCGCTTTTAATGTTAACGGTGATGAAAAAATATTGTTTGACGGAGAAAAACTACCGCAATTGGACGCGACACGGTTGTGGCTTTATCATAAACCTGTTGGTTTGGTAACCACTCATAAAGATGAGAAAGACCGGCCGACGGTGTTTGATAATCTTCCGGCCGGGTTACCCCGAGTTATTTCTGTGGGGCGCTTGGATTTGAATTCTGAAGGTTTATTGTTATTGACCAACAGCGGTGATTTGTCTCGTAAATTGGAGCGTCCGGAAAATGGCTGGTGCGGCGCTATAAAGTCAGGGTTCACGGAATTGTCGACAAGAAGAAGCTTGACGCTTTGGCTAAAGGCTGTGTTGTCAATGGGGTTTCTTATGCGCCAATAAAAGCGGAAGTGGAAAGTGTTCAGGGAACGAACAGTTGGCTGATTGTGACATTAAGCGAAGGAAAAAACCGTGAAATTCGTAAAGTGATGAAGTCTATCGGTTTGGAGGTTTCCCGCTTGATTCGCTTATCTTACGGGCCATTTCAGTTGGGGAGTTTGAGACGAGGCGAGGTTAAGGAAGTTCCGGCCAAGGTTTTGCATGAACAGTTAGGGGCCAAGTTTAATCTATGAGGATTATCGGCGGCAAATATCGGGGTAAGAAACTGATTTCTCCGGATACAAGTCTGGTTCGACCAACATCTGATCGGGCTCGTGAAGCTTTATTTAATATTATTCGCTCTCGTCTGGGGAGTGATTTGTCATCGCTGTCGCTTATGGATGTTTTTGCGGGCAGCGGTGCATTTGGATTGGAAGCTTTGTCGCAAGGATTTGGTGAGATTTTATTAATTGATGTTGACACTCGGCCGTTGCAGAAAAATGTCGCACTGTTTCCGCAGGAAAAGGATAAGATTAAAGTGTTGACGGCAGATGCTCGTAAGTTGGGTAATGCGCCGAAGCAATATGATGTTCTTTTTATGGATGCGCCTTATTTGAAAGGGCTGAGTGAAGCTGCTTTGTTGCAGTTGTCCGGAAAAAGGTGGCTGAAAGCCGATGCTTTGTGTCTGATTGAAGTGGAAAAAAGTGAAGAATGTTGCTTGCCGGAAAGTTTTGCTTTGCTGGAAGAGCGGCGTTATGGATTGGCGAAAGTGCTTATTGCCAAATTTGTTGCTTAAAATTTTCCGATATTGATGTTTTCGATACTGATGTTTCCATCCTGATAAGTGATGGGGGTAATAATGGTTGAGGCTATATCGTTTTCTTTTATTTTAAAGGCCTTGTTTGTGAGAAGGATGTTGGCGACAAAGACGCCTTTGCGTTCAACAACGCCGTTTTCCTGCAAGTCATTAAGCAGGGTTAGCAGTCCTTGTGATGACGTGTCCAGTTGAAGCAGCGGTTTTTTATTGTTGTCAAATCGAAATTCGCCTTTTGCAGCCATGGAAAAGGGTGGCCAGTTGATAATCAGGGTGCTGATGTTGATATATCCTCCTTGTTGGTGCCATTCGTCAAATGTTTGAGCGTCATCTTGACTTTCCATGGTGTTGGTTTTGAGGTACAGGTGCTCGATTTTGTTTCCCAGAGGATGTTTCAACAGTTTGTTCAGAGAGATGTTTTGAATATCGATATGATTTTCGAAGATTGTTTCCGGACCGTTTATGGCTAATGAACCGCTTGCTTGTCTTCCGGCAATGGTGATGGTTTCGATTTCACCAATGTTTTTAATGTTTGTTTTGTTAAATCGGGCTTCCCATTGTTTGATTCTTTTATTGTCAATTTGAATGCTTAATTTTGTGTCCGGTGTCGTGATTGTCCAGTTGTTAGCCGCTGTGGCAAATGTTTGGTTTTTGCCAAGGGAAAGGCTGTATTTAGTAAAGCTGAACAGCGATGGTTTGAGTGTGAATTGGGGAATAGTCAGAGACATGCCGTTTTCTTTGTGGTAGACGGACAGATTTTTGATCTCCATTATCGGAGAGAAGAATAATGTGTTGAAGCTGACGTGCTGGTAAGCGACGTCCCAGCCGAGCATGTTCATGTTTTGTTGCAGCGCTATGATTTCGGCCTTTAGTTTGCGGATAACGGACAGTTTTTCCAAGGTCACGAATATACCGAAAAATGTTATGCAAAAACTGATGAGCAGAGCAAGCCAAGTGTCTTTATTTTCCTTAGGAGAAAAATATTTGCGGAAATAAAAAACGCAGCTTTCCAAGACAATGTTGACGCTGTGGGGCAAGGGCATGTGGTTTAGTCCTGTTTGGAGGCTAACATTTTGGCTGTGTAGGGATATTTTTGCAATGTTTCGGCATTCAATTCCGCACATTTGGCTTCCAAACGATTTTGCAATTCGTTCATGAAAGCTTTCTTGTCAAGACCGGCCGGTATCGGTTCCATGAACTCGAAAACAACAGTTCCGGGATAGCGAAGAAAGGAGCTTTTTTTCCAGAAAAATCCGGTGTTGGTTGCAATGGGAACAACCGGTGTGTTCAGATTTTGATAGAGCAAAGCGATGCCCGGTTTGTAATCGGGAGCTTGCCCTGGTTTTTTGCGTGTTCCTTCCGGAAAAATGATGACTGTTCGGCCTTTGGACAAGCGGTCCTTGGCATTGCGCAACATGTTTTTCATGGCGGCGCTTCCGGCTGAGCGGTCAACGGGAATCATGCCGTAAAAATATTGCGCCCAACCAAAAATCGGGATGTAGGTTAATTCTTTTTTCAAAATGAACGAGGCGCGTTTAAGGTAATTGCTCAGGCAATATGTTTCCAAAGCGGACTGATGTTTTCCGGCATAGATGCAATTTTCTTGTTGAATGTATTGTTGTCCTCTGATTTCGATACGAATACCGGCCAGATATTTTAAAGCCCAAACCACGATGGGAATAAAGAAATAGTTCCAAATTTTTATGGTCGCTTTGGGGGATATAAGACCGATAACACTGGTGACTGTACAGCCGATCAGGAGGGTGGAATAGCAAACCAGATTAAAGATAAATGAGCGTATGTACAACATCAGTGTGTCTCCGTTTGAAGTCTTGTTCGTAGGTAGGTGTATAAAAATTTATTATATTCCGAGAAAATAAGGGAGAATGTTCTCCAGCTTGTCCACCACTTTTTGTTAACATGTTCGGAATAAACAGGGTGTTTTATGATTGTCAGGTGTGGTGTTTGATTTTCAAATTCGGTTATGCTGCGCGGAAGGTGATAATTGGAAGTAACCAAGCGAATCGAACGGATGTTGTGTTGTTTTATCCAATTTTTGCTTTCGAGAGCATTTTCAACGGTGTTTTGGGCCGAGGTTCCTAAAAAAACTTTGTTTTCGGCTTCCAACGTGATTTGGTTGCTGTTCAAAATATCTTGCAGGCGGCTGTTTTTTTCCACACCGGAAATGAACAAGTAGTCGGCTTTTTGGTTGTTTAGCAGTTTTATCGCTTCCAAGATGCGGTTGCGTCCGCCCGTCAGAGCGATTATCGCATCTGTATGAGTGTCCGCATTGGGCTGATAATGATTAATCCGATATGCGAACACAACAAATCCGATAAGCCAGAAAGTTGTCAGAATGCAGAATATTTTTGTCAGTTGTTTTATCATAGCATTTTCTGCAAAGTCTTTTTAACCGTATGGTACGCGGTGAACATAGAAATGGCCATCGAGAACAGGGGCAGGCTGAAAATAATGAACCAGTCGTTGATATTAAGATTGGCTTCACTAATGATGCCGCCTTCAATTTGTTTTGCCAGAGAGGCAATGAAGAAAATTGTCGGAATGGCGCACAATAATCCTAAGACGCCGCCGATGAGCCCCAGAAAACCCATGCGTCTGGCGTATTGTTGCGCAATGTAGGTGTCTTTGGCTCCCATGGTGTGCAGGATTTCGATAATGGCACTGTGTAATCCGAGGTTCATTTGGGTGGTGTAGAAAATTGCTCCGGAGGTGATTGCCGTGACCAAGATGAGGATTGTCATTGCCAAAGCTTTCAGACCATCGGCGAATTTGATGAGCTTGTTAAGCCAAAGTTTATGGTTGTCCAGAGAGGCGTAAGGGGAAATGGCCGCCAAATCTTGAGCCAATTGGGTAAAGTCTATTTCAGAATTGGGGGCGATTTTGACGTCAATAATTCGCGGCATCGGCAGGTTGGTCAAATCAATGCCGTCACCCAACCACGGTTGGATTAATTGTTGCAGTTGTTCGTTTTTGAGCGCGGTTGCTTTAATAACGCCGTTGACATTTTTCAAAAATTCAAGCGTTTTTTCTTGATGGGCCAGTGTTTCAGTCTGAGCTTTTTCCCGATTGCTGTCATTAACGGGCATGATTTGTACCGTAAGAGAGCCTAAAATGCTTTGGTTCCAGTTGGAAAGCATAGCGTTAATAGCAAGGACGCCTGATAAGGTTATGGCAAAAATAAAGACGGCAATGGAAATAATGATCTGTAGAAACAGACTGGTGTTGCCTCCTTTAAGCGGGAGTTCCTGTCGGCGGGAAAT
>CATGXW010000088.1 GCA_949542085.1 uncultured Alphaproteobacteria bacterium | reverse complement strand
TTGTTATTGATTTTGCTAATAGAATCAGGTTTAATAATTGACATTGTAACGAATGCGGAGATGGGGTTATGCAGAAACTGGAAGATATTTTGACGCATTACGGCGTGAGCGGAAAAGTGGTTAAGGTTACGGAAGGACCTCTGGTTACGTTGGTCGAATTCTTACCGAAAGCCGGTACAAAAATCAAAAATATCACTTCGGCTTTGGATGACATTGCTCGTGAACTTGGCGCACCATCCCTACGTGTCGAAACTATGGAAGAAAACGGAACCATCGGTTTTGAACTTCCGGCTCATGAGATGAAAACAATTGACTTTGCATCGCTGCTGTCCGCTCCTGAATTCATCAATGCCAAAGGCGCCCTGCCCCTTATCTTGGGAGTGGATATAAAGGGAAAACCTGTTATTGCCGACTTGGCCAAAATGCCTCATTTATTGGTTGGTGGCACAACCGGTTCCGGAAAATCGGTCGGACTAAACACATTTATCCTCTCATTGATGGCAAAAAAGAAACCGACCGAGCTTAAATTTGTGATGATTGATCCCAAACGAATTGAGTTTAGCATTTATAATCGGCAAAAATATATGCTGGCACCGGTTGTTACGGAAATGAAAGAAGCTGCCTCCGCCCTCTCCTATCTTGTCGATGAAATGGAAAAACGCTATGCAACGTTTGAGGAAAATCTGGTCAAAAACATTGCCGATTATAACGATAACGTCGGACATATGCCTTACATCGTCTGCATTATTGATGAGTTTGCCGACCTGATGGCCTCGGATAAAAAAGTTGAAACTTCCGTTCAACGTCTGGCTCAAAAAGCTCGCGCTGCCGGTATTCATTTGATTTTAGCAACCCAACGCCCATCTGTTGACGTTGTGACCGGCGTTCTGAAAGCCAATTTTCCGACACGTTTAGCTTATAAGACAGCTAGCGCGGCCGACTCCCGTACAATTATTGACACTACCGGCGCAGAAAAACTTTTGGGTCGCGGTGACGCTTTATTTTTGGCCTCCGACGGTGATTTAATCCGCCTGCACGGAGCTTTCATGGCCGACAAAAACATCGGTGCTTTTCTGGAACCGTTCCGTGCCAATGTCAAAGCTTTACCAATTTCCCAAATCGAAGCTCAGGAACAGAAGAAAAAACAAAAAGGTTTATGGCGTCAGGCTTGGGACTTTTGGGCTTCTTTACGACAAAAAGACCGGAAATTGATTGTTAGCGGAGTGACATCCCTGTTTGAAATGCTGACGGGAACACGCTCCAAAAAACGTTAGTTTTTTCTACTCTTTATTTCTCTTTTATGTTGATTATATCTGATATAAAATTAAAGGAGAAATATTGTGAAAAACAGTTTGCATAAAGATTGGAAGGCTTTCCTTAAAGCTTTGTGGAATTTTTGGACCAGTCCGACCGGAGCTTTTATTCTGGCGATATCAGGTATTGCCGTCGGTTATTATATCTTTTATATCAGTCGTCCGATTTTGAAATATCACACGGAAAAAGCAACGTTTATTTCTTCCCTAAACGACAATGACTATAAGGTTTCCGTTCATGGCAAAGAATACGGCGACCTGTACATGACACGTGTTTACCTTAATAATAAAGGCGCCGCGGCTTTATCCGGAAATGACGTGTCCAAAATCGGCCACGATCCGATACGTATTACTACGCCGGCTGGAGCCAAAGTCGTTCACTATACGCTTGACGAAACTGAAACGACTGAAGCTATTTCCGCAAAGCTTGAAGAAGCTGACGGAGATTTGGTCATTAAATTTGACATTCTCAATCCGGATTATCAGATTGCCGCATCCATTTTGCATGAAAATCCCGATGCTGAGTTTGAAGTCAAAGGAAGCGCCTTAAATGTTAATCAGATTACAAAAGAAATCAGTGATCGCCAGCTCAAATTCTGGGGATTGTGGTCGCTCGGCATTCTTTACCTGCTTCTGGTTGTCATTTACATCTATCATCACTGGTATCAGAAACGCAAAAAAAAGAGATAAATAAAAAAACAGTTCCTGTTCAAGGAGCTGTTTTTTTTATTATTTTCGGCTTTGCGCTCGCATATGCATTGCCATAATTTGAGCCGGATCCATTTTCTTTATAATTTTTTGCTGAGGAACAAATCCTTGTATGGCTTTTGAAAGTCTAGTCTCAACCGAACTCACAAACTCTTGCGGTGAGACGGCAATCTGAATGTAAAGTTGATTAAAATAATGACGAACACATTCATCGCTTTTCGGAATAAAACAAGCGGTATTTCGTTGCACCATATCATCGGCAACACGTTTATTATTGATATCCAACGTATCATAATTGATAACGATATAAGCGCGATCGGAGCAATTTTCTCCGTTACAACCGGAATCCATGGTTTCTATATTTTTATCAAAAAGTTGTTGGCAGGCCTTTAGGCACGGTTCTTCCACAATGTGTTTCAAGTCTTCCTTTGTCTTCACCGGAATGCTTGTTCCCTGATGAAAAGCGGGAACATCCTTTACTCTTCGCGCCGGAGTTATGGTAAACGGTAATTTCTTTTTTCCTATGGTAAATTTAGGCGTTTTTTCTTCCGAACTCTTTTTCCGATAAAACCGCATTACTGTCTCCGTTTATATTATCGTTTCTTTGTATCTTAGCATATTTTCCAAGATTTTTGAAGTGTGAATGTTCAACTTTTTTTGCTTGAAATTTTGGGGCAATATCATAAAGTAAAAAGCAGATTACATGACTTGAAGGAGTAAAAACATGAAGAAAACCTTGATTTGCAGTATTTTAGCTGTTTCTATGCTCAGTGCCTGCGCTGTTGATCCATATACCGGAGAAAGTAAAGTTTCCAAGACGGCTTGGGGAACAGGTATCGGTACTGCGGCCGGTGCCGGTATCGGTGCTTTGGCCGGTGGTAAGAAAGGCGCTTTGATCGGTGCCGGTGTCGGCGCTGTTGCCGGAGCTGCCACTGGTGGTTATATGGATATTCAAGCCCGTAAATTGCGTGCAGAACTGGTTGGCACCGGTGTGCAGGTACAAGAAGTTGACGGTCGTATTTACCTGATTATGCCGGGCAACATTACCTTTGACACCAATGAAGCCGTTATCAAAACAGGGTTTCAACCGGTGCTGAACTCTATTGCCAAGGTGATTAAGGAATACAACAAAACAATGGTTCAGGTTTACACCGATAACACCGGTAGCGCCGCAACCAATAACGCACTGTCTTTGCGTCGAGCCACGGCTGTTTCCAACTATCTGCGCCTGAAAGGTGTTGACGGAAACCGCATCATCACTGATGGTTTGGGTTCTTCTAATCCGATTGCTTCCAATGCGACAGCAGCCGGACGTGAACAAAACCGTCGTGTTGAAATTGCTTTGATTAATCAACAATAATATTTTCATTTTCGAGGCTGCTGTTCTTTTCAGCAGCCTCTTTTTTTTTCGGGGATATGGTTATGTCTGTTTTGCAAAAACTGGAAATTTGGCAAAAAGCCGGATTAATTGATACCCAACAAAAACAAAGCATTATTGCTTATGAAAGAGACAACGCTTCTCATAAATTGTTGCGAATATTTCATATTCTGGCTTGTTTTACAATCGGGCTTGGCATCATTTCCGTTGTTGCCGCCAACTGGGACGATATTCCGACATGGTTCAAACTTTTGTGCGACTTTGTATTGCTGGGCGGTACCGCCGCAACCATCTTCCGCTATGCGCAACACCCTTCTTCCTATAAATTTGAAGGATTATTGCTGTTTTTTGCTTTGCTTATTATGGGGACTATCGGTTTAATTGCGCAAATATTTAATTTGCAATCCGACCATTTGTCGGCTCTTCTTTTATGGTCAATCCTTACGGCGCCGTTACTCCTGTTGACTAAAAGAAACGCCCTGCCGATTATTTGGATTCCGATATTCTTGGCTTCGTTTGGTGATTTTATGTTCCGCTGGCCGGCATTTGAAACATTATTGAAAAATCTTTCTTTGTCATTCCGTTTGGCCTATCTGACACTGGTTATTACTTTTTTCAGCCTTTGTTACGTTCTTACCAAATGCGTTTTTGATAAGCGAAATCAACCGATTGTCACCGCTTCCAGATTTTGGCTGATTGTCGCTTGGACTTATTCTATTCTCTCCGCCAATAATCCTTACCTGATTGACATTCTATATTATGTTCAAAAACCCGCGGAGGTTAATTATTCTTATGCTGTTATTGTGGCCATTGTCTTTTTAGGCACTGCCGCCGCAGCCTTTAAACCGGCTAAAGCGCCCTTGCTGGGATTGAATATGGGCATCTTCTTCTTAATGGTTATTTTATATCAGATAGTCGAACAACACAAAATTATACTGGACTTATGGGGTATCGTTCTGACACTTTCCGTCTTGGTCGTTACTTTATGGCAAGTCAATAAAGCGCAAAACTACAGGCTGGCCAATTTTATCTCAGCTCTTATCGCCTTGCGGATTTTCTGGATTTATTTACAGGTTATCGGAGATCTTTCGACCACAGGTATCGGCCTGATTGTTTCAGGGATTGTCCTGTTACTTTTGATTAAAGGGTGGTATAAACTCAAACAAAACAGAGAACAGAAAGGTAACAACAATGGCTAATAAAAAACTTTTAATTTTCTCATTGGTTTTTCCGATTGTTGTTTTGTTGTTATGGACATTGTCCCTGACCTATTACTATCATTCGGAAAAAAGAACTGTTCTTGTAGCCGTAACAGGATATGATCCCCGCGATTTGCTATCCGGTCATTATGTTCAACTTCAACCGGATTGGGCGGCTACGGACTGTACGCAATTTGAAGACAATGTCTGTCCTCAAAATTTGTTCAAAAGATCTTACCGTTATTTCTTGCCGCAAAAAGATGCCGAAAGTCTTGAAACATTACTGGCAAATTCCTCGCAAAATCTTACTGCCCAGCTTCAATTTATCTTCATTCCCA
>CATGXW010000087.1 GCA_949542085.1 uncultured Alphaproteobacteria bacterium | reverse complement strand
AGCTCCTCCGTCATCCGGAGCTGGGCGAAACAGCCCTCCCCAGGCTGCAAGGCGTCCCGGTCTAACAGCACCACCTTGCAAAGAGGAGAGTAAAACTCTTCTGATTGCGTTACCTAAAGTCAAGCCAAAGCCTCTTTCTAAAGGTTCAACCACAATCTTGGCTTTGTTACCGCCTTCCAGAGGTGTAACTTCCAAATTTGTTGGTTTAATAAGTTCTTGCCAATTCTTTTGAATCACGGGTATGTCCTCTAAATTTTAGTGCATATGCAAATTTTATAAACGAAAAGACGTGAGGCTTTGAAAGCCTCACTTTCCATAAAGAAACACTATACGCGGCGTCTTTTTCTCAAACGGCAGCCGTTGTGCGGAATAGGAGTTACGTCACGAATTGTAGTGATTGTAAAACCGATAACCTGTAATGCTCTGATGGCGGATTCTCTTCCTGAACCCGGACCTTTAACTTCAACTTCAAGAGTTTTCATACCATGTTCCTGAGCCTTGCGACCAGCTTCTTCAGCAGCAACCTGAGCGGCATACGGAGTAGATTTGCGAGAACCTTTAAAACCTTGCGCACCGGCTGTAGCCCAAGAAACAGTATTACCTTGAGCATCTGTAATTGTAATTCTTGTATTATTGAAAGTAGAATTTACGTGAGCAACACCCGCCGTAATATTCTTTTTTTCTTTCCTTTTAACACGTTGTGATACTGCTTTTGCCATTTAACAACCTACCTTATTTCTTCTTGTTAGCAACAGTTTTACGCTTACCTTTACGGGTACGAGCATTTTGTTTTGTGCTCTGACCGCGTACCGGCAAACCTTTACGATGGCGCAAGCCTCTGTAGCAGCCGAGATCCATCAGGCGTTTGATATTAACACCGACTTCACGGCGGAGTTCACCTTCAACAACAACATCGTTGTCGATAACTTCACGAATTTTAGCAACATCTTCATCGCTCAATTCATGAACGCGGCGTTCACCGGAAATACCAGATTTTGAACAAATGTCTTGAGCAGTTTTGCGACCAATGCCATAGATGTAAGTCAAAGCGACTTCAATTTTCTTGGCAGTTGGAATATTTACACCAGCTATACGAGCCAAATTAACTCTCCATTTTATAGATTATGATTACATTTAAAAAGTTGATCACCACTTTTCAAAATTAAGCCGGATTATAGGCTAAATTTCACGAGTGTCAACCTCAGATTTCATAAAAATTCCGAAAAAACGCATTTTTTTCAAAAAATTAACGTTTTTCTTACAATTTCTCCCAAATCCCGAAAAAGACTCGGAAAATCTCACACAAAAATTCAGGCAACTGCCAACAAATCATCAATTTTTTTAGATACGGCAGCAATTGAACCTGTTCCGTCAACACAGCGCAACAACCCTTTTTTCTCAAAATAAGGAATTGTCGGATACGTCAAAGCCCGATAATTAACCAAACGATTTTGCACGGTCGCGCGATTGTCGTCGATTCGGCGATAAAATTCCGTTCCGCCGCAGTTATCGCAAACGCCGTACATTTTAGGTTTTTGAAATTTATCATGATATCCCTGACCACAAGACATGCAGGCATAGCGCCCTAAAATTCGTTCCATAATGATTTCATCAGGAACCTGAATTTCGACAACGGCATCCAAGGTAATCCCTTTTTTCGCCAACATTTCCTCCAAGACTTCCGCTTGAGGCAACGTTCTCGGAAAACCATCCAAAATAAACCCGTTTTTACAATCATCTTCATCGATTCTCTGAGACAACATCTTGATAATCATCTCATCGGGAACAAGATTGCCACCATCAATCAAAGCTTTGATTTCCAGCCCTAAAGGAGAACCTTTGGCAGCCTCGGCGCGAAGCATCTCGCCGGTTGACAGATGGGGAATAGCGACACGCTCCTTGAGCAAACGAGCCTGCGTCCCCTTTCCGCAACCGGGAGCTCCTGTGAAAACGATATGCAGTCCTAATCCGTTCTGATTCATCTTAACGTTTCTTCCGATTCGCTAATGATGCTTTTTTAATCAGGGATTCATACTGATACGCAATCAAATGAGACTGTAATTGGCCGACAAAATCCATCGTAACCTGAACCACGATGAGCAGTGTCGTTCCACCCAACACAAACGGAACAGACAATTTGCTGATAAGAACTTCTGGTAAAATACACAAACCAACCAAATAAACAGCCCCCAAAACCGTCAAACGGGTAATCACATAATCCAAATATTCGGCGGTATTTTTACCCGGACGAATACCGGCAATGAAACCACCGTGTTTTTTCAAATTATCGGCCGTCTCTTCCGGATTAAACACAATCGCTGTGTAGAAGAAAGCAAAGAATGCAATCAAGAAAGCATACAAACCCAAATACAACGGCTGACCATGGCTCAACATCTGGCTCAAGTTTTGAACCCACGCCGGCCCACTCTCAGCACTGAGGTTGGCAATTGTAATCGGCAACAGCAACAAAGAGCTGGCGAAAATCGGAGGAATAACACCGGTCGGGTTAATCTTCAACGGCAGGTGAGAACTCTCGCTGGCCCCCATTCTGCCCATCACCTGACGCTTAGGATATTGAATGGTGATTTTGCGTTGTGCGCGTTCAACCAAAACAATCAAATAAATCAAAGCAAAGACCATTGCCATCAACATCAAGATAACCGGAGCGGACATGGAACCAACGCGTCCCAACTCAAAAGTCTGAGCCAAAGCAGACGGAATATTGGCAATAATACCGACTGTAATGATTAAAGACGAACCGTTACCGACACCGCGTTTGGTGATTTGCTCACCCAGCCAAACAATAAACATCGTACCGCCGACCAAAGAAACGATTGTTGTAAAGCGGAAAACAAAACCCGGCATCAATACGGCAGACAAACCGGCACTTCCAGTCATTCCTTCCAAACCAACGGCGATTCCATACCCTTGAACAATCGTAATCAAAACCGTCAAATAACGAGTATACTGAGTAACCTTGCGATGTCCGGCTTCACCCTCTTTCTTCAGTGACTGCAATGACGGAATAACCGACTGCCCCAACTGAATAATAATGGATGCGGAAATGTAAGGCATGATATTCAAAGCAAAGATGGTCATACGCTCCAACGCACCACCGGCAAACATATTAAACATACCAAGAATACCGCCTGAATTTCTGGCAAAAATCTCTGCCAAAATTTTCGGATCAATCCCCGGCAATGGAATAAATGTCCCCAAACGGAACACAATCAAAGCCAAAACGGTAAACCACAATCTTTTCTTTAGTTCTTCAGCTTTACCGAAGGCTGACATATCCAAGTTCGCAGCCATTTTCTCTGCTAATGAAACCATTTTCATATCCTTAATCTATTATTTAAAACAATCAATGAGGGACATTGTAGTCCCTTTGGTTAGAATATTTACACTAAAAAAATTTTTATTCAACTAAATTATGCGCTTAACTAAGAAAATAACATAAAAAAACGCCTGATTTTTCAATCAGGCGTTTTTCAAAAAGCATTTGAGATTAAGCTTCTACAACATTAACCTTACCACCGGCTTTTTCAACAGCTGCAACAGCTGCCTTAGAAGCTGAGTTAACGCTAATGGTAACATTAGAAGTAATCGCACCGCGAGCCAACAAACGAACACCGTCCAATTTCTTGCTGACAATACCTGCGCTCATCAAAGCGTCAATTGTAATGTCAGAAGCGTTCAACTTACCGGCATCAACAGCCTTCTGGATTGTATCCAAATTAACGACTGCGAAAACTTTCGCAAACGGATTTTTGAAACCGCGTTTCGGCAAACGACGGTAAATCGGCATCTGACCGCCTTCAAAACCGTTGACAGCAACGCCAGAACGAGATTTCTGACCCTTCTGACCACGACCGGCTGTTTTGCCTGAACCGCTACCAATACCACGAGCTACGCGTTTGCGGGACTTTCTAGCGCCTTCGTTATCTTTAATTTCATTAAGTTTCATATTATTCACCTTAAAATTCTTGAGTTAAGAGATTGATAGAGGGGTGTGCTGCGCCGAAATTTTAGAGCGTTGTGTACACCTGATTACACAAGCGATAAAACTCCAAACATGACACACCTTTTGCAATCTCTAATTTTCTTCAACCTTAACGAGGTGAGCCACCTTTCTGATCATTCCGCGAACGGCAGGAGTATCCTCCAAAACCGAAACTTTGTGCATCTTGTTCAAACCAAGCCCAACCAAAGTTGCTTTCTGACTTTCCGGACGTCCGATAGAACTTCCGATTTGGGTAACTTTAATAGTTTTCTTTGTAGCCATGATTAAGCCTCCTCAATAGCCATTTTGGCATTAGCGGTATTTTCACGACGGCTGACAATATCACCGACTTTTTTGCCGCGTTTAGCAGCAACCATGCGCGGAGAATTGATAGCTTCCAAAGCATTAAATGTCGCTTTAATCATGTTGTACGGATTGTTAGAACCCATTGACTTGGCAACGACGTCCTGAACACCCAGAACTTCAAAGATTGCGCGCATCGGACCACCGGCAATAACACCGGTACCGGCAGGAGCTGTTCTCAAGAACACTTTACCAGCACCAAAACGGCCGGCAATGTCATGATGCAGTGTTCTGCCTTCGCGAAGCGGAATGCGAACCATATTCTTTTTAGCTTCGTTGGTGGCTTTGGTAATAGCTTCAGGAACTTCGGAAGCTTTACCTGTACCATAACCAACGCGGCCTTTCTGGTCACCAACAACAACAACGGCAGCAAATGACATTGTGCGTCCGCCTTTAACGGTTTTGGCAACACGGTTGATATGAACTAATTTTTCAACTAATTCATCTTTCTTTTCTGTCTTATTACGACGATCAGCAGCTTGTTGTGCCATTTTCATCTCCTTAGAATTTCAAACCAGCTTCACGAGCTGCATCAGCCAATGCCTGAATTTTTCCCTGATAAATAAAGCCACCTCTATCAAATACTACTGTAGTAATACCCTTT
>CATGXW010000086.1 GCA_949542085.1 uncultured Alphaproteobacteria bacterium | reverse complement strand
AACTTTAAGCCGATAACCGCCTTCTAAAGTGATAATGAGTTGGGCGTCAGCATCTTCATGTTCAACCTTTTGGCGCAGACGATAAACATGGGTTTCGATGGTATGCGTGGTCACATCGGGCGCATACCCCCAAACATCTTGCAGCAGGTCGTTTTTGGTAACAATGCGATCTTGCGATTTGTAAAGATATTTGATGATGGCGACCTCTTTTTCCGCCAGTTTGATAACCTCGTTATTGCGCTGGTTGACAATATCTTTTTTTATCGGTCTGACAATATATTGATTGAAGCAGATATATCCGTTTTCACTGTTGTCAAAAAGATTCAGACAAGCATGAAGCTCGTCCAAAAAAGCCGCTAAACGAAACGGTTTGGTAATTAAGTGATGCGGAGTAACGCCGGCCGCAAGGGTTTCCGGGGTCGAAGTCAGCCAAAACAATGGAGCGTTGGCGTGTTTTTGTTGCAGTTCCGCGACTTTTTCCGGCGCTTCGTCAACGATAACAATATCAGGAAAAGCGTCGCTTCCTTCTTCAATAAAATTATATTCTTTAGCATGATGATTTATCTGATCCTGAATATCGGATTTAAAATCATCGTTAGTCGAATAAAATAAGATGTCAGGCATAAGTCTTGTCCTTAAAAAGTAACGCCGATTCCGGTAACAAAAGCATAACCTTGATTGTTGTCTTGTCCCTCAAAATCGACATGAGCCGCGGCGGCATAAACTTCAACATATTTGTTGACTTGGTATTGGTTGGAAAAAGTTACAATTCTATCTTTGTTGTCTGTGCGGGAGGCTTTTGCTTCAAAATAGCTTAAAGAGGTTTTAAATGGGCCTATTTCATAGCCGATTCCGGCATTCCACGCTTCGCCTTCCCGATAGTTGTCAAACAGCTCGGGCGTTTGTTCCGTCACCGGTGTCGGTCTTGTTTCTTTGCCGTCAATATATGTCTTGCGATATCCGCCGCCTAATGTCCAGTTGCCGCGAGAAATTTGCAGGCTTGCAGACATTTCCTTGTCATCATCGTGAAATTCGGCATAACCTAAGCTGGCTTTGATTTCGGCAAAATCCAAATCCTGTTCGGTATAAACAGAGGCTATAAAACCCCCGTCTTTTTCGTAAGAAGCGTGTTTGTTGATTAAACCCCTGCGGTTGTAAGCGTCGGGCACATAAGTAAAGCCGAGCATTGTGCCATAGATTTCGGGGGTGATGTAACTGGCTTTGGCGGCCACACCGTCAGTATTGATGTGTGTTGAGTTAAGAGTGGCGAATTTTGTGGTTTTTTTGTTACGCTTCCAATTAGGGTTGCTGATAAAATCAACCACATCGTTATTGCTGGCAAGAGCGCCGGTTGTCGGAGCGCTTTCATGAAACTGAGCGTCAACGTTGAATGTTTGTCCCAGCATAAAACGCCCGTATGGACTATCAGCGATGACATAAGCTTCTTCACCCCAGACACCTTGGTTATAAGCTTTCAGCTCACGGTCGATTCCGCCATTGATGTCCAAATTAAAACTGAGGCGGTAATCGTCATCAAAATCATAAGCGGCGGAAAGATTGATTTCGCCTTTCCCGACCCCGTGATTATTTTTGTTTTGTTCATCAAAACGGTGTGGTGTTGCCGCATATCCGTATAAACCTTGCGCGTATCCCTCCGCGCTCAACTCCCATTCTCCGGCCTTTGCGGCGGTTGAAGCAATGAGGAAAAGAGCGGAACAGAGAAGGTAAGGTATTTTCATGAACAGTCTTTCAAGTAAAGTTTCTTTTATTTTAAGAGCAGGATTTTGCCTGTCAATATAAAATGTATTTGCAAAATTCCAATGGTGCCGCTAAACTTTTTAGCAGAAAGGGAGGCAACATGAGTTATCTCTACCAACACGGTCTGGCCGTTATGCGCGCTCAACCCTTGCACATCGGGCATGAGCGTGTGATAAAAACCATGCTCGAAAAGTGCGCTCGGGTGACAATTATTCTCGGTTCAATTCAGGAGCAGGGCACGCAACGCAATCCGTTTACATATATGCAGCGCAAACAGATGATTTTGAATTGTTTTTCTGATTATACGCCGCGGCTGAAAGTAATGGGATTGTTTGACATCAACAATCCTGTGCAATGGGCAGAATTTGTGCTCGATTTCTTAAATGAAAATATGCCGGAGCGGGGTTGTCCGGATGTTTATTTTGCCGGCAGTCCGTATGATGCCCAGTGGTTTAAAAACAGTTTTTCACACATAGAATGCATTGATCGCACCAATCCTGATTTTCCATATGTTTCCGGAAGCATGGTTCGCGATATGATAACAATCGGCGATTCTCGCTGGAAGAATTTTATCAGTCCGGTTAATCATCATTTTGTGGAAGAGTTTATGAATCCCAAAAAAGGAGAATTTTGATGCAGGTGATATGGCAAAAACTTGTTCGCGGATTGCAGAACTATTGTCAAGAAAACGGCTTTACGGATGTGACATTAGGTCTGTCCGGCGGCTTGGATTCTGCGGTAACGGCGGTTTTAGCGGCGGATGCTTTGGGCGGTAAACATGTTCATGCCGTCATGATGTCAACACAACACACCTCGCAATTAAGTCTGGATATCGCTCGCAAAATCGCCGAGTTGAATAAGTTGGATTATCAGGAAATTAATATCGATTCCTTAATAGATTTGGATAAAGAAGTTCTGAGCGGTCTTTTCAAAGAACAGCCCAAAAACATAGTGCTGGAAAACTTGCAGGCTCGAGAACGGGGCAAGATTTTGATGGCCTTGTCCAATCAATATAATTATCTTGTTTTGGCCTGCGGAAACAAGTCGGAAATCGCCATGGGCTATTGCACCTTGTATGGCGACACCTGTGGTGGTCTGGCGCCGATTGCCGAGTTGTATAAAACACAAATTTTTGAGTTGGCGGCTTGGCGCAATCAGCAAAATACCGTTTTACCGGCCGAAGTCATTACTCGTGCGCCCAGTGCCGAATTGTCCGCCGGTCAAAAAGATGAAGACACGTTACCGCCGTATAAGGTTTTGGATAAAATATTGTCATTGTATCTTGATAAACGCCAGTCTGCCGCCGCTATCACCGCAGAGGGGTTTGATGCCGTCACCGTCGATTGGGTGATTCGTCGCTATCATGTTCAAAGCTTCAAACGCTTGCAATTGCCGCCAGCGATTCACCTGTAAATTAAGCAAAAATCTGATTGTTTTTAACTTCCCAAAATTGCGCATCCGCCCGCATGGAAGCGAACAAGTCGGCGTCTGTCGAAGTTATCCATGCTTGCGCGCCGAGCTCTTTAATTTTGGCAATCAGAGCTTCTCTCTTCGTATCGTCCAAATGAGCCACTACTTCATCCAGCAATAATACTGGCGTAAATCCTTTGTGCAATGCCTGACATTTGCTTTGTGCCAAAATGATACTGATGAGCAAAGATTTTTGTTCTCCGGTAGAGCATAATTCCGCCGGCATTCCTTTTTTGCGGTAAAAAACTTTAAAATCAGTTCTGTTAACACCGTCAACGGTATCGTTATAGAGAATATTGCGACGTTGTTTTGCTAAGAGGTGACGATAATTATCCTCCGCTTCAATTGCCGGCATTTTGTCGAGCCATTTTTCGACCAGACCGTCAAGTTCCAATCGGACACTCGGAAAGACATCATCAGGTTCATGCTCAATAAAGGTGTTCAGGCGGGCGATTTGTTCTCTGCGGGCTGCTGCAATTGCCACGCCTGTCGCCGCCATGTTTTCCTCCAAAGATGATAACCAGAAATTATCGTTTTTTCCGTCTTTCAAGAGTCGATACCATTCTTTATAAAGATGTTCAAAATTTGCCGTGCGTTTGGCGTGTTCCATGTCAAACGCAAAAACCAAACGGTCCAGAAAACTGCGCCGTGGTTGAGCGCCGCCACGAAACATGCGATCCATTTGCGGAGTGAGCCAAATAGCGGAAATATAGCGTCCCAAGTCCGCTTGCGATGATGTTTTGGTGCCGTCGATTTTAACGATTCGTCGCTCAAATGAACGAGAGCCTTCCTCGTCTTCTGTTTCTTTTGATGATTTTTCAACTGCCGTAGCGATTTCTGTTGTTGCGCCGTTGCAACAAACTTCGGCTGACACCGCCCAACTGAACGGGTTAATCAGTGTCGGTCGATATTCATCGGCAATGTTTTCGGGAACGATTCTTTTAATATCGGCTAATTTGGCGCTGCGCAAACCTCTCCCCGGTGTCAAAAAAGAAACCGCTTCCAAGATATTGGTTTTGCCACTGCCGTTTTCGCCGGTAATAACAACCGGAGCTAAATCTGCGTTTATGCGTAAAAACTGATAATTCCTAAAGTCAGTTAAAGTCAGGCGTGTAACACCTGACTTTAACTCTGAACAATCTGTAAAACTATAGGCCAGATTCGTATCCATTTTGCTCCAATTATACCCTCATCGGCATCAAAACATAAATGGCGCTGGCATCGGATGTGTCATGAATGACGGACGGAGATGCCGCGTCGGAAAATGAAATGCGAACCGTATCACCTTTAACTTCGCCCAAGATATCCAACAGATAGCGGAAGTTATAGCCGATTTCCAAAGATTCGTTTTCATACTTGGCTTCCAAATCTTCCGAGGCGCTGCCTAAATCAGGGCTGGAGGTTGTGATTGTCACCCTGTTTTCATGTGTTAACATTTTAATAGCTCTGGTTCTCTCGGCGACAACGGAAACACGGTCAACGGCGGAAGCCAGTTCTTTAACGTTCAACTCCAGATTCTTGTCGTTTTCTGTCGGAATAACTCGTTCATAATCAGGGTATGTGCCGTCAATTAATTTAGAGGTCAATGTGACGTCGTTCATTGTAAAACGAACTTTGTTTTCTGAGATTTCAATAGTAACGTTTTCAACGCTGCTGTCATCCAAAAGTTTGCGGATTTCTGAAACGGTCTTTCTCGGAATAATAACGCCGGTCATGTTTTCGGCGCCTTGCGGCATTGGAGATTCGACACAGGCCAGACGG
>CATGXW010000085.1 GCA_949542085.1 uncultured Alphaproteobacteria bacterium | reverse complement strand
TGTCTGCGGAAATCAACAGCGATGTTGCTCGTCAGCAACAATATATTGAAACCGCCAAAAATTATATCGTTGATTTGAATTCTGCTGTCAGAGCTGGTAGCTTTGGTATCAACAACGCTCCTCTGGCTTCTGCTTCAACTTTGAATGCGCCGACATACGGCTCGGTTAAGAGTACGACGATTGCTTCCGGAAAACCGTTGTTCGTTGCCAAGTTCAATAAATCTGACGTCAAATATAAAACAGGTCTGAAGCAAGCTGTCAGCAATGCGGTTGCCAAGAAACCTGGTGTTGTTTTTGATGTTGTCGCAGTCAGTCCTGCTAACGGTAGCCAATTGTCAGCCGCTAATGCCAAGAATAACGCCACTCAAATTTTTCAAGATATGATTGAAATGGGTATTGGTGCGGACAAAATTAATTTGGCGTCCAAAACCAGTGCGGATGCAACTTCGTCAGAAGTTCAAATATTTGTCAGATAATAAGACAGCATAAAGCAAAAAAAGCCTCAGATTTTTACATCTGGGGCTTTTTTATGGTTTAATTAAGACGTATTTGCCTTTCGGTGACAAAGGGTGTAGCAGCGGCTCTGGCTTCTGCATTGTCTTCCATGGCCAGAAGGTTGATTAGACTTTCTAATTGCTCAATGCTGCATTTTTTGCAAAAATTGCTGATCAGCATTTCTATCGGCATGTTATAACCGCGTTGTTGCAAAACAGGAATATAAACATTTTCGCATAACCGGACCCGAATAGCTTCGAAACCTCGCTGCCAAAGCTCAAATTGAAACTCATTGCAGCGCTTTTTCCAGAAAAGGAAGGATGCTTCATAGTAGGCTTCTTCTATTTTCTCGGCGGCATCTTCCTCATCATATTCAGGGTTTTCATCGTCTTCATCATCGTAGTCATAGTCATCATCATCATATTCTTCATCGTCAGAAAGATCGTATTGATCCATTGACGTCAATGAATAGATGACCGCATAAGCCAATTCGTCATTGGACAATGTGTCAGGAGAAACGATAGCATAGTGTTCGGCTAAGTTGTCTCGTGGGTCGTTCTTTTCCATGATGTTAAAGATTAATAGTTTAACAATTGTATTTCTTATTCTTTATTTATAGTCGACAAAATGACAAAATGCAATACAATTTTATTGACAGAAAGGATTTGAGTTTCTAAATTGTTTTCACAAACCAATTAAATACAAATAATTATGAATGAAATCTTTTCTGTAAATGCCGGTATGATGGCGTTTTGGCAGGACATCACGCTGAATCTTGTTATCGCCGTAGTCACCGTGTTGAGTTGGGGGTTCGCCTTTCCCAAAAGCAGTTTATTTTTTAGCTACACTCAGGAAGGCAAACGCTGGAAACGTGTGCTTTATAAAATTACTGCTCTTGTCGGAACCTTTGTTGTTATTGTTAAAACGTGGTTCTTTTTTATGTTCTTCCCTCCGTTGGTGACAGCCGTGGGATTGTTGGCGCTCGTTTGGTTGTTTGGCGGTCTTATCCTTTGGTTCATCAGCTGGCTTTTTGAAATCAGCGATGAGGAATGGGACAAGGTCCTCAAATTCTTTTTGTAATGAAAACGCTCCGAATGTATATTCGGGGCGTTTTTTACATAAAAAAGTACCGCCGGAACAAACCGGCGGTACCAAAAAGACCTAATTCAAATAATTAAGCGTTTTTCTTCAAAGCGGCTGACAAAGCATCACCTAAAGTAGAGGAAGATTCGTTAGCGCTGGAAGAATATTCTTCCAAAGCTTTCTTTTCTTCTTCAATTTCTAATGCTTTAACAGACAAACCGATTTTGCCGTTCTTCTTGTCAACAGAAGTAACTTTAGCTTCCAAAACATCACCGGCGTTGTAGTTTTCCGGATTCTGCTGAGCTTTTTCTTTAGACAAGTCGGCTTTTTTGATGTAAGCGTTCAAGCCGTTAACTTCGACGTTAACACCTTTGTCATCATGATCAACAACATTGGCTTTAACAACGTCACCTTTCTTGATACCTTCCAAAGCAGAAGAAACAGAGTCTTCTGTCAATTGTTTGATACCGAGGCTGATGCGTTCTTTTTCAACGTCAACGTCAATAATTTTAGCTTGGATGTCTTGACCTTTGGTGTAGTCTTTAACAGCTTCTTCACCGGATTTGTCCCAAGAAATATCGGACAAGTGAATCATGCCGTCGATTTCATCAGACAGGCCAACGAACAAACCGAATTCGGTAATGTTTTTGATTTTGCCTTCAATAACAGATCCGACCGGATGTTCTTCAACATAAGCAGCCCAAGGATTCGGAGTGCATTGTTTGATACCGAGGCTGATGCGGCGTTTGTCAGCATCAACTTCCAGAACTTTAACGTCAACTTCTTGAGAAGTAGAAACGATTTTACCCGGATGAACGTTTTTGCGAGTCCAGCTCATTTCAGAAACGTGAACCAAACCTTCGATACCGTCTTCGAGTTCAACGAATGCGCCGTAATCAGTAATGTTGGTGACTTTACCGCTGTAAATTTCATCAACTTTGTACTTGTCGGCAACATTTTGCCACGGATCAGATTCAAGTTGTTTCATGCCCAAGCTGATGCGTTGGTTGTCTTCATTGAACTTGATAACCTGAACTTTAACGGTCTGACCAACAGACAGAACTTCTGCCGGATGATTGATGCGTTTCCAAGAGATATCGGTAACGTGCAACAAGCCGTCAACACCGCCGAGGTCGATAAATGCACCGTAATCGGTGATGTTTTTAACAACACCGTCGAGGATAGAACCTTCTTTAAGGTCGCTAATGAGTTCAGCGCGAGCTTCAGCGCGAGTTTCTTCCAAAACAACACGACGAGAAACAACGATATTGCCTCTGACTTTATCCATTTTCAAAATCTGGAACGGTTGAGTAATACCCATCAACGGAGTGATGTCACGGATCGGACGGATGTCAATTTGAGAACCGGGCAAGAAAGCGATAGCGCCGTTCAAATCAACGGTAAAGCCGCCTTTAACGCGTCCGAAGATAACGCCGTTAACGCGTTCGCCGGCATTGAGAGATTTCTCAAGATCCAACCAAGCTTCTTCACGACGAGCTTTTTCACGAGACAAAACGATATTGCCGTCTTTGTCTTCATAGCGGTCAACATAAACTTCAACCTGATCGCCGGCTTTTAATTCGGCGTTTTGGCCGAATTCACGCAGCGGAATACGACCTTCTGATTTCAAACCAACATCAACGGTTGCGAAATCAGGAGTGACTTTGATAATGGTACCTTTAACAACTGAACCGGTGATGCCGTTGTCGCCAAATTGTTCATTCAACAAGGCTTCAAAGTTTTCAGTCATTTCAGGAATTTTAAATTCTGTATTTGTCATAAATTAGTATATTTCAAATGCCGGCCCGATAAAGTGGGCGGACTTGTGCGGGGTTAATAAAATCCGAGTGCAACGCACCTTGCAGTCGAAAGTGGTTACATTTATACACGTAAATCTATATTTTTCAAGTGTTTTATTGCTTTGAATCGATGATTTCGACGGCTTTTTGATACACATCGTCTATTGACAGCTCCGAAGTGTCAAAAACAACGGCATCTTCCGCCGGCTTCATCGGGGCGGTTGCGCGTTCGCTGTCACGCTTGTCACGGGCTTTGATATCTTCCAAAACATCAGCATACAACGCCTGATGACCTTTGCTGAGAAATTCAAAATAACGGCGTTCGGCTCTCACTTCCGGAGAGGCGGTGATAAAGAGCTTGATGTCAGCCTGAGGGCAAACGACCGTGCCCGTGTCTCGTCCGTCATAAATGGCGCCGTCAGCTTTGCGGCCGTCAGCAAAGACTGGATTCTTTGCAAAATTTTGCTGCATGTGCAACAAGGCTTCCCGCACTTGCGGATATGATGAAACGATAGAAGCGTACTTTCCGCCGTTCGCACTGCGAAACTCAGGATGTTGAGACAATTCGTTCATTCTCTGAAAAGTTAGTTTTTGGGCAAAACAAGTTGCTTTTTCAACATCATCGGGAGAAATTCCGGACAACATCAATTCCAAGCCAACGGCTCGATAGACCATGCCGGTGTCAAAATAAGCCAAATTATATTTTTTAGATAATTTGGAAGCGAGTGTTCCTTTTCCGGCGGCGGCCGGCCCGTCAATTGTAATAATCATTTTCCAACCCGTTGGCTTATTTGTAACGAAAAGTTTACTTTATGTATTGTAAAATACCCGATATACTTAAGAAGTGTACCATAATTTGATTGTTATGCAGAGGTTATTCTATATGAAGCGGTTGAGCGGAATATTAGCGTTGGCGGTGATGTTTTTCGGATGTGGCAAAGCCGATGCTTTTGTTGCGCAAGATGCTTCGTCGGCTCTTTCTTACCAAAACTACGGACGGGACGGGGATTCCGGAAATGCGGCGCAGAAAGCATCGTCGGGCTATGTCAGCTATGGCGGAGATATGAATGTTGACCACGAAGGTATTGCCGACAAAATGATTATGAAAAATCCTTCAGGAACAATCAGTGTCGATTTTCGAAACGAAAAAACAACACAACAGGCTATGTTTCCCGATAATTACAACTTCAAAGTCATCCTTCCGGAAGTGGAAGGTGCTAATTGGGTTATCGACACAAACAAAGAATTTGCCATACAGGTTGATTCGCAGAGCAACGGAAAAGTAAAGGTTGTCGAATTCCATTTGATAAAAGCCGGACAAACAGTGATTTATTTTGATAACATGACGACATCGGCGCCGTATAAATCGTTGCAAAGCAAAGTTCTCAGAATTAGGATTGTCAAATGAGCGAAAAACAAAAAAATAACATTCGTTTGTTCATTGATGCGCCGTTATCGTCAGGACGAGATGTGACGCTTGATGTTCGCCGTTCGCATTACATCTGCAATGTCATGCGCTTGCAAGAAGGGGATTTAATCCGTTGTTTTAACGGCAAGGACGGCGAATTTGAATGTCGACTTTCCGTTGTTCATAAAAAAGAAAGTGTTTTGAGCGTGTTAAAACAAACGCGGGAAATGGTTGAA
>CATGXW010000084.1 GCA_949542085.1 uncultured Alphaproteobacteria bacterium | reverse complement strand
AAGTAACATTAACGGTAAAAACAACGCTTTTTTCATTGGGACAACCTCAAAAAACTTTAATAAAACAAGTATAGAGGCAAAATAAAAAAATCACATAACATTTTTTTACTTATTCACTATTTGCATTTTAAAAAAAATAGATTAAACTTCCGGCATTGTTTTTTTATGAAAGTGAGCGGTATTTATGGTTCTGGCTTTTACGGCAATCCTTTTCGGTCTGGCGGTGTTGATACAGCCGTTGCAACGCAATCGGTTCTACTTGTTAAACAGTGCTTTGGTTATCGCCGCCGCTTGGTTTGTTGAAAATCATTATTTTCGCATTCATAACATCTTCAGCTATAAAACGATTTTGTTGTTTTTGGTTTTTCAGGTGGTTTGTGTCAATATCACGACATTTGTTGCTTATGGTGTGGATAAAAAGGCTGCAAAACAAGGACAATGGCGGGTGCCGGAAAAAGACTTGCACACGCTCGAATTTTTAGGCGGATGGATTGGAGCTTGGCTGGCTCAAAAGTTTTTCCGCCACAAAACAGCAAAAAAAAGCTATCAACGTATGTATAAGTTGATGATTGTGATGGAATTCATTGCCCTTTGGCTTATTCTGAAATTCTTACATTTGTTATAATATAAGGACTGTGATGAAACATAACAAAACGCTTAATGAAGCGCCCAAACTCAAATTTATTGACCACTATAAAATCATGTGGCCGTTTGTAAAACCCTATTTGTTCAGAGCTATTTTTGCCGTTGCTCTCTGTATTCCTATCGGAGCGCTTGACGCGGTTGTTGCTCTGGCATTAAAGCCATACATGGATGTTGTTTTGGTTGACAAGACCGATCAATCTCCCGCTTATATTCCGTTGCTGATTGTTGGTTTTACGGTTGTTCAGGGGGCGTTGAATTATCTTGCCACGTATATGAACGCATGGGTTGGCGGAAAAATCACCATGGATGTCAAAAGAGCGTTGTTTCGGAAGCTGTTGTTTTTGTCACCGTCTTTTCATGATTGTAACGATACCGGCTACGTCATTCAGCGTTTTTCAGCCGATGCCGATGCGGCTTGTTCGGGCTTGATAGATAATATCCGTCTGTTCACGTCTCGTGTCTTTTCATCGCTGTCGCTTATTGGGGTGTTGATTTATAATTCATGGCAGTTATCCATCATTGCGATTACGGTTTTGGGCGGGGCGTTGTTGCCATTGGCTCGCTTGCGCCGTATGATTAAGGGGATTATTTATCAAACCGTGCAGGAAAACTCTACCGTCTTGACCAATTACAGCGAAACCTGCGCCGGCAACAAAACCATTGCTTCATACAATTTACAGGAACACGAGTTTCAAAAATATGATCGCACAATGAAAACCTTGTTCAAGCTGAGTATCAAAATGGTGCAGAAAACGGCATGGATGACGCCGATGCTGCATATTGTTGCTTCCATCGGTGTGGCTGCGGTTATCGGTTATGGTAGTTATTTGATTGTCAACGGCACAATCACCAGCGGCAGCTTTGTTTCATTCATTACGGCATTGTTAATGCTCTATAATCCGATTAAAAATATCGGAAAAAACTTTAGTGCGGTTCAGGTTTCTTTTCTGGCAATTGAACGTTTGGCTGATATTCTGTCTTTGAAATCCGATGTTGTTGACAAGGAAGACGGCAAGACATTGGATTGCATTAAGAAATCTATTCGTTTTGAAAACGTTGATTTCTCATACAATCCTGAAGTTCCGGTGTTAAAAGGATTAAACATCGATGTTCCCGCCGGCAAGACGGTCGCGTTGGTTGGTAATTCCGGCGGCGGAAAATCAACTTTTGTCAGTCTGTTGCCCCGTTTTTATGATGCCGTTTCCGGAAAAATCACAATAGACGGTGTTGATATCAAGGATTATAAACTCGACAGTTTGCGTGATAAAATTGCCGTTGTTTTTCAGGATAACTTCCTGTTTTCGGGAACCGTGCGTGATAATCTGCTGCTGGGTAAACCTGACGCTACCGAAGAAGAAATAAATCAGGCTTTGGAAATGGCCTACCTGAAAGACTTTGTGGATGAGCATGAAGACGGTTTGGACACGGATATCGGCGAGCGCGGAACATTATTATCCGGCGGACAACGTCAGAGATTGGCGATTGCTCGCGCTTTTTTGAAAAATGCGCCGATTGTTATTTTGGATGAAGCAACTTCAGCGTTGGATAATAAGGCGGAAGCGGTTGTTCAAAAAGCCATCGAAAACCTCATGCGTGATAGGACGGTATTTGTTATTGCGCACCGTCTGTCTACCGTTCAAAATGCTGATGAAATTGTCGTTATCAACGATGGTGAAATCGTGGAGCGCGGCAGTCACGAAGCTCTTTTAAATATCGATAACGGAGCCTATCGCGCCCTCTATACCGCCCAGTTCAAGAGCAAAACAGCCTAGCTGACCTTTCTTTTTCAAATACAAAAATAATTGTCATATGATAATATCTGTGATATTATCATATTTAAACAATTGACGAATATATATAGATAAAAGGAGGCTGTCATGAATGATAAAGATTTGCAATCGTTAGAGGCAGCTCTTCTTGTCTTAGAGGCGTTCACGAAAGAAAAAGAAAGTGAACAAAAAGATCCTGAACAACAAAGAGAAACTCAGGAAAAAAAGAAAGAATATCAGGAAAAAAAGAAAGAGTTAGATAAGAAAAAAGAGAAAAACAGAAAACGCACTGCTAAAAAAGCCGCTGGAAAAGCTTTAGTCACAGGTGGTAAAGCATTGCGACGAGCAGGAATGGGTTTGCGACGAGTGGCCAAAGGGTTGCAGAAAGCAGCAAAAGCACTGCGTCAGGCTGCAAAAAAAATTGCACAGGCGGCGGTAAGATTGGTTCAAGCCGCGGCATCTACTGGATATGCCGCAATAGTACTGGTGCCGATTGCTGTTACTGTTGCTTCGGGAATGATGGCTGTTTCTGCGACAATGGGCGCTGCGAGTCTTGCAATGTCTGCTGCGGCTGTGACGGCAAATACAATGGGAAAAGTCATGGATAAGCTAGGTAAGTCAATGCAGAAAAAAGGGCAGGAAATGTTGCGTAAAGCCAATGCCAATACTGCAGAAGCGACAAATCAAAACCAAAATCAGAATAGCAAAGAAAACTCATTTGAAAAGATACAAGATTTGGCAAGAGATAATCAACAAAGCCGAGGAAATGAACGAAACGGAAATAGTAACGGCGGACTTGCTCCTGCTATTCAAAATACGTTGAATGAAAACGGATTGGATGAAAAGGGGAGGAATGAAGAGCAAAGAAAAAATCCGACCGAGAATAAACACCCTTCTCAAGAAAATACCTCGCAAACCAATTCAAAAAAGACCGGAGATAAAAAGAAAGGGCGACAAATAAGCGATTTGCGAGGAACCTCTAAACGCAAAAGACATGTCAGACGTCCGGTTCGCCAAACACGAATGAATGCTCAAACAATGGCGTTTGCTCAGTCGCAAAGTCGAAGTTAACGGTTGAACACAAGTTTTCTGACATAACGTGTGTTTTTGCCGATACGGGACATAATTTCGTATGAAATTGTACCGGCATCGCGTCCCATATCATCCAGTGTGTAAAAATCATCTGCCAGAAACGCCATGTCACCAACTTCTAAGTTGTTGATATTGGTCACATCACAAATAATATTATCCATTGACACCCGACCAATAATACGAGCTTCGCTCAATTTGTCATTAACCTTAAAAAAGACTTTTCCGACATTAGATAGAGAACGGGGCAAACCGTCACCGTAACCGATGGAAACAATGGCGATTTTTCGGTCTGTATTGGCACGATAAGTTGCCGAATAACCAACAAACTCTCCTTTAGGAAGCGTTTCAATTTGCAAAACGGGAGCTTGAACACGCACCACGTTTTTCATTTGGTTTGGTCGATACGGAGCCGTGTTAATGCCATACATCGCAGCACCCAAACGCACTAAATCCTGCTGAAATTCCTGACCTAAAAAGACACCGTCCGAAGCGGAAAGAGAGGCTGGAAGTTTGGGAAAATAGGTGTTTTTGAGTCTTTTAAAATTATCAAGCTGGTGACCGTTCATGAAATGGTCTTTTTCATCGCCGCAAGCCAAGTGTGACATAACTAAGCAAAAATTCTGACATTCAACATCGCTCATTCGGGCAAGCTCTGTTTCACGAAAACCGAGACGGTTTAATCCGGTTTCAATTTGGATGGCGGGTTTGCGTTCATCCGGCTTGTTGGCATTCCAAAAAGCGAGCATTTGCGGACTGCTGATGACCGGAATAATTTGTTTGTGTTGTTTAAAGATTTCCAAACTGTCTTCACCAACGCCCTGCAAAACAAAAATCGTTGCTTCGGGAACTTGCGAAACAATCCTTTCAGCTTCAACGGCATGGGCGACAAAAAAATGTCGACAACCGGCTTCCATATACAACATCGGAGCCACGTTTGTTGCGCCAAGACCGTAGGCGTCATCTTTGACAACTGCGGCGCAAACGGCATTACCCGCAATTTTTTGCAAAGAGTGATAGTTGTCGAGCAGGTTGTTTAGGTCAATTTCTAAAATTGGTCTTGTCAAAACAGTCATCTTTTTTTACAATCCATTAAAATTCAGAAGGTTTAATAGATGAAATTTATCGACACCCATATTCATTTGCAAGATTATAAGTCGAGTAGTACACCGCAAATCATCGCCGCCGCTCAAGAGTGCGGGGTGAGGGGATTTGTTTGCCTCAGTGCGAGGGAAAGCGACTGGACAAAGGTCTTGGAGCTGTCGAACGTGTATCCGGAGGTCGTTCCGGCATTGGGACTGCATCCGTGGTATGCGCGGCAGGTGTCAGAGAAATGGAGTGTCACTTTAGAGAGATTGCTTGTGCAAAATCCGCGGGCGCAGGTCGGTGAGGCAGGACTGGACAGAATAAAAGATAGCGAGTTGTCGCCGCAGGCTGAGGTTTTTCAAACTCAAATCGATTTGGCAAAAAAATATAACCGTGTCTTGTTGATACACGCCGTCAAGGCGGCCGAATGGCTGCCACGGTTTT
>CATGXW010000083.1 GCA_949542085.1 uncultured Alphaproteobacteria bacterium | reverse complement strand
AACTTCCTCAGCAGGAACTTCCGCCATGAATTTATCCAAAGCAATATTTGAGAAATCTTTGATTTCAACGTTAGGCAAATTTTCAACGGAAACTTCAAATTCGATATCCTTGCCGTTTTCAAAAGAGGTGATTTTGACATTCGGCTGCATTGCTGGACGCAGTTTCTTGTCTTTAACCAATTCTTCGGTGGCTACGCGGATTGTATCTTCCAAAACTTCACCCATAACGGAATCTTTGTATTTTTTCTTCATCATCTCAAAAGGAGCCTTACCGGCGCGAAAACCGGGAAGTTTGGCATTCTTGGAAATTTGTTTGATTTTATCATCGACTTTCTTTTCAAAATCAGCGGCAGAAACCGTGACTTTATATTCGTTTTTCAAGCCTTCAGACTTTAATTCGGTAACGTTCATTAATTTCTCTTTCAAATTTTAACAAATTCATTCCCGCAAAGTCGGGAATGGTGCGAGCGGAGAGACTCGAACTCTCAAACCTTGCGGCACCAGATCCTAAGTCTGGCGTGTCTACCAATTTCACCACGCTCGCAGGTTGTGACACTAATAATTGCTTGCATACTACTGATTTTTTTTTATAAATCAAGCACAAATTCACAATGCAAACAAAATTATTGTAATATAACTTTATCTTTTGTAATATGAGGGAAAGTTATCTGCTTTTACTTGCAAATTCGAGGAGTATTCCGGTGTTTTCAACCAAATTCATGACCAAAATCCTGTATGGTACCGTTGCTTTGAGCCTGCTCGGCGGTTGTGCTATTTTTGATAAAAAAGATACGGACAAAGAATCAAATTGGCTGATGCGACAATTTGAAAAAACCGGTGATAAAGACGCTGAGCTGGCAACCGTCGCCTACTCGCAGGGTGATTTCAAAAAAGCTCAGGAACTTGTTTTGGAATCTTTACATGACAATCCCCGTAATCAACAGGCTTTGTTGGTCGGTGCTTTAAACGCCGAAAAACTTGGACGCACCAACCGCGCGCGTCAGTATTATGAAGACCTGATTGTCATCGGCGGCACACAAAAAACTATTTTGGGAACAGACAACAGCGTGCCGACACCTATTGTCGACATTGCAAAAAAACGTTTGCGCGCTCTGACAATTAAACAAAGTAAATTAGTCATCGAAAACCCTAACGGCTCCAAATCCTTTGATATTTCCAAAGCGGCCAGCAAAGAACAATCAAAGGCCGCCATCAATACTGCTTGGAAAAAGAAAAAACCGGCGGCTAAAAAAACCGGTGTCGGCAATTTGTTCACACCTCAGGAACAAAATATCATCACCCGCTTTTTGACCCTCAAGGAACTGGCTGAAAAAGACCTTATCACCAAAGACGAGTTTTTAAGCCGCAGAGTGGCTAACGTTGGCGGACTGTTGCCATTAACACATCAACCGGCCGCAACCGGAGTTGATTTGCCGGTTCCGTCACCTGACTTGATTATTGAGCGTATCAATGTCTTGAAAGAAGCGACAGAATCCCGCGCAATTACACCTCAGGAATTTTCGGCGGAAAGAGATATCATTATTGAAGCTTTGTTGCCACCGAATCCCAGAACCAGAATGGCACGCAAAGCCCCTTCCCGCACAATTCTCGGCGCTGCAAAAGATTTGCGAAAATTGGAAGTTTTGTATGACTTAAACCTGATTACGTCTTCTGAAAAAGCGGCTGAACAAAAAGCTATTGAAAAATATCTGGGCATTAATCGCGCCCCTGCCGCTCCGAAAGCCGAAGCACCCAAAGCTGCTCCGACAGATGCATCGGCAACGGTTCAGGAAAACAAAACTATTGAGCTTCAAGCTCCCGTCACTGTCAGTGTCACGGTTCCGACACAGGAAACCGCTACCGTCAAAGAAGAGCAGCCTGTTGAAGCTTTGCCGGCTCCGCAAGTACAGATTAACGCCGTAGAAACGGTTACATTTCCGCAAGGTCTGCAACCGGTATCCGTTACGGATGCCAAAGCACCGGCCTCTATTATTCCGGTTCCGGCCTCATCGGCTCCTGTTCCTAATGTCAGCAGCCCATTTTAGTCTTTATATAAAAGCGCATTCAGGTTTTGAGTCAGTTTTTTGTAATTAAACCTTGAAACTGCGCTTTTTTTTGTGTAAAAAGCAGATAATTTATCAATTCATTTTAATAAAGAGCGACAAATGCCTGAAAACAAGCCCAATATTCGCAAAACTTTTGCAATTATTTCACACCCTGACGCCGGTAAAACAACATTAACGGAAAAATTGTTGTTGTTCGGAGGCGCCATTCAACAAGCCGGCGCTGTTAAAGCCCGCGGTGAAAATCGTCATGCCCGTTCAGACTGGATGAAAGTTGAACAAGAACGCGGCATTTCCGTCGCCTCCTCTGTTATGAACTTTGAATATGACGGCATCACATTTAACCTGCTTGACACACCGGGACACGAAGACTTTTCTGAAGACACCTATCGTGTTTTGACTGCGGTAGATTCCGCCATCATGGTTTTAGATTCCGCCAAGGGTATTGAAAGCCAAACCAAGAAATTGTTTGAAGTATGCCGCTTGAGAGATGTGCCGATTATCACGTTCATCAACAAGCTTGACCGTGAAGGCCAAGACCCATTTGCCCTTTTGGATGAGATTGAACGGACGCTGGCTCTTGACGTGACGCCGGCCAGCTGGCCCATCGGTATGGGACGTGACTTTATGGGATGTTATGACCTGATTAATGATCAATTGATTTTGATGAACAAAACAGGTGACAAGTCGCAAATCAATTCCACTATTGAAACATGCAAAGGCTTGGATGATGAAAAGCTGGACAAATTGCTTCCGTCTCATATGGCAGCCAAACTCCGTGAAGATGTGGAAATGATCAAAGAACTTTGTCCGACCTTTGATTTGGATGCCTACCGTCAAGGTACGCTGACCCCTGTCTTTTTCGGCAGTGCCATCAATAACTTCGGCGTTCGTGAAGTGTTGCAAGGTCTGCATGGGATGGCACCGACTCCGAGACCGCAACCGGCAAAGGAAAGAGAAGTTAAACCGAATGAAAATAAAGTCAGCGGTTTTATTTTCAAAATTCAGGCTAATATGGATCCCAAACATCGTGACCGCATTGCTTTTATGCGCATTTGTTCAGGACATTTTAAACGCGGCATGAAGCTTCTGCAAGTTCGCACCGGCAAAGAAATCAAAGTTCCGACACCTGTAATGTTTCTGGCTCAGGAACGTGAATTAGCCGAAGACGCTTATGCCGGCGATATTATCGGCATTCCCAACCATGGACAACTGCGTATCGGCGATACCTTGAGCGAAGGTGAGAAAATCAATTTTACAGGGATCCCGAGTTTTGCTCCAGAATTGTTGAAATCTGTTCGAGCTCTTGATCCGCTGAAATCAAAACATCTTGGCGATGCTTTAAAACAAATCGCCGAAGAAGGCGGTGCCAGCATTTTCAAGCCGGTTATCGGGGCGGAATGGATTGTCGGCGTGGTTGGCGTGTTGCAGTTTGAAGTTATGGCAGACCGTATTAAAAATGAATTCGGCCTGCCCGTTATGTTTGAACCGACACAATATTTTACGGCACGTTGGGTCAACTGCGATGACAAATTGGAAATGAAAAAGTTTATGGATGCCAACCAGATGAACATTGCCGACGATCACGATGGTGAGAAAGTTTTCTTGGCTCGCAATGCTTGGCATTTGAATAAAACGAAAGAAGATTTTCCGAAGGTTGTGTTCAGCAAGACTAGAGAACAGGTTCTCTAGCACGAACAAAATCCATAAAAACATATGCAAAAACCCCAGAATAAATCCATCTGGGGTTTGTTTTATCAAAAAGCTTTTGCTAATCGCAGTTGAACTCCTTGAACATTTCCGCATATTCACTCACACGTGCAACTGATATGAGTCTTCGTTGTGTTGTGTTCGTTTCCGTACGAATTGTTGTTTTAGACACACTGCAAGGATCACCACCCAATCCGGTAACGGACGTCCAATATACCTCACTATTATCAAGCTCTCCGGCACTGATATTTCGAGTATCTTTCGCCGTGAACGGCTTATCTGTTTCATTCAATGTATTAATCGTATTCATTGTACAATTAACTATCGATGCATTTAATAAAATACCTCTCATTTCATCAATGGACGGAATGAACCATCTTCCTTTATATCGGTCATGATATGCAGCCGTATCTTCTCCAGGATTTCTTCTTTGATATGTTTTAGAGATCTGAGAACGGCATGTTGATGTTAACATTCTCATTGCTTCAGAATTGCTGCTACTAGAAAATACACTTTTCAGTTCATCATAACCGGATTGTATTTCAGTGCTGCTTACACTAGAGGATACATTACTCTTTAATGCGTTTTTGGTATTGACCAAGCCGTCTATCAAAGATGATCTGTCTCCAGCCTCACAATCTCCCTGACCGGTTTTAACGCCATATCTCAAATTGTGGCTCGGACTATCAAAAGTACTCCATGGCATTGGTCCCAGTCCTACGCTTTGTTTAAGATGTACAATTATATCACCGGTAGCAATAATACCAAACGGAACTTTATTTCTGACCAAGTTAGAACAGATTGAACCGTCTGTGTAAAGAATATCCCCAGCAGAACCGTTTGATTCATCACAAACATCATCCGAAACAAACATACAACAACTATCACTGGTACATATACGCCCGTCAATAGAGCCATTTCCGGGTTTACACAGATAGCAAGTCGACCCCTCATCACTCAGACTAGTTGCTATTTCAGTTTCATCAGAACCACATGGACGTTTTCTGAATTGCTGATCATATTGATGATATTGGCTACATTTGTTATAAGGAATGTTTTCATCGTTACACCAATCTCCAACCCACGGACAATTATCCGAAGTACAACTATAACAAGTGATTCCGGTTTCAGTTGTTCTTCCGATTTCTTTTTCCGTATCAAAATCACACGGATCTTCAGAATAGTCTAGAGGACAAGCTATTCTGATACACTTGCCGTTCACCAAGCCATAACCGGCTTTACAAGATGTGATTTTGTAAGT
>CATGXW010000082.1 GCA_949542085.1 uncultured Alphaproteobacteria bacterium | reverse complement strand
GCTTTCTTGTTTGGAAAAAGGAATAGTCTTGCAAGCAGGACATACAAACGCCACTTATGAGCAAATGATTGAGGGCATGCAAGTTAACATCATGCATATTACTCACTTGTTCAACGCCATGCGTCCGTTGCACCACCGAGAACCGGGCGTTGTCGGAGCAGCTTTAATTCATCCCGAAATATCCTGTGAAATTATTGGTGACGGTATCCATGTAAACCCTAACCTCATCCAACTCCTGATGAAAAGCAAACCCCTCAGCCAACTGGTTTTGATTACCGACGCTTTTGAACTGGCCAAAACATCCCTTCCGGAAAACTCGGAATACTACTTTAACAAATGCTTCAAACGAAAAGCCGATGATGTGATTATCGGTTCGGGCATCAGTATGCTTGACGGGCTTCAAAACCTGATTACGTTTGGTGTCGCTCCCGAAAAAGCCATTCGCATGGCCGCCACCAACCCCGCCCGTATTATGAAACAACATAACAAAGGCTCCATCATCCCCGGTTATGACGCGGATCTTCTGGTTTTAGATAAAGATTTTCAAAAATTATTTACAATAATCGACGGCAAAATATTAAAGGAAAAAAACTAATGAGAGTAATCATAAAAAACGATTATAACGATTGTTCATTGTGGGCGGCCAACTATGTGGCTTATAAAATAAAAGCTTTCCACCCTACCCCAAAAAAACCGTTTATCTTAGGTTTGCCGACCGGCTCTACGCCTCTTGGCATGTATGCCGAATTAATCAAAATGTATCAGGCCGGAAAACTTTCTTTTGAAAATGTCGTCACGTTTAATATGGACGAATACATTGGCTTAAAGCCCAATCATCCGCAAAGTTATCATTACTTTATGCACGAAAACTTCTTCAAACACATTAACATTCCGCAAGCCAACATCCATATGCTCAACGGCATGACCAAAGATTACGCTTTAGAATGTCAAAATTACGAAGACACCATCAAACGATACGGAAAAATTCATCTTTTCATTGGCGGTGTCGGCGCTGACGGACATATCGCTTTCAACGAACCGGGCTCCTCCTTGTCTTCCCGCACTCGTGTCAAAACCTTGACTAATGACACAATTAAAGCCAACTCCCGCTTTTTTGACAATGATGAAGATAAAGTGCCGACCACGGCACTGACAGTCGGCGTCGGAACCATCATGGATGCAGAGGAAGTTATGATTTTGGCCTCCGGTGCCGCCAAAGCCCGCGCTTTGCACCACGCCGTTGAAGGTAGCATCAACCACATGTGGCCGGTCAGCATCTTGCAGATGCACCAACACGGTATCATTGTTTGTGATGAAGCCGCAACCAATGAACTCAAAGCGGATACCGTCAGATACTTTAAGGAAATTGAGAATCAAACGCTCAAAGGAATAAAAAAATAAATTTATTTTGACACTTCCGATGATTAAGTCTAAAATGTTAACGTTAATGCTGAAACAATTATAGAGGACAATCTCATGTTAAAGACAATTGCTGATTCCTATAAACTCTTTTTTAGAAAGTTCCCGATTATCTTGCTATATGCTTTACCTTTGTTGGTTTTTAGCGTAATCGAAGTTTTCTTTGAAACTCAAAATTCAGAAAATAAAGGAATTTATTACTTCCTGCTCCTGTCATCATACTTGATTCCTCTGGTCAGTGCCGGAGTAGATGTGGCTCTGTACAAACGTCTTTTAGGCATTAAAAATGTCAATCCGCTCCAACCGTTCAAAACATATTTCAGCTACTTCTTTGTACAACTCGGCATTGGCATAATCGCGGTAATTCCTCTTCACGCCCTGTTTTATATCCTTAACTTAAACAGCGGTCCGACTTTAAGCCACCTCGTTATCGCGCTTGTTGTCAACATGTTCTTGGGAATTTACGTACTGGCCCGTCTCAATCTTGTTTTACCGCTTATTATCCAAAATAAACTATTAAAACTCAAAGATTTCATGACTTTCAGCCGTGACAGCTACCTTAATTGGATAATCGCCGGTTTCTTGATTTACGGTCCGTTCTTGGTCAGCAACTACATCATTGCCAACCCTTATATCAATACACTCATAACCAACCTCTGCATGTTGTTGTTTGTTTGCTTTAACACCACCTATGTTTTGAATCACAAAGTTAAAACACCAACCACGGTCAAAACTGTAGAGGAAGCGCCTAAAAAAGAACCGGTAAAGAGTGCTAAACCCGTTGCCCAAAAACACCGGCTAAAAAAATTGCCGCCCCCAAAACAGAAAGCAAAAAAGAAACACTCAAAAAACCGGCCGCCAAGAAGAAAACAACAAAAAAGGCGACAACCCCTAAATTAAAACCGGTTACAGCATAACGAACCATCACAGCCCCGTTTAAGCGGGGCTTTTTTTTACCCCTCTCTCATGACACAAAAGTCCTTGTTTTCATCCCTAATTTGTGATATATTAATAATGTACAACAATTATTATAGATACTATTAAAAACCTTAGAGGATTTAGTGTATTCATAATAATTGTTTTTATGAAGATTTTTTAATGAAACAACATAAAAAATTATGAAAAAGAATAAGCACTACAACCGCCGTGGTTTTGATCGTAATGGATTTGACTTCAATGGTTTCGACCGTAATGGATTTGACCGCAATGGTTTTAACGCCGAAGGTTTCGACTATGAAGGTTACGATATCAAAGGCTTCGACAGTGAAGGCACTCACCGCAACGGAACCAAATTTGGCTCAGATGGTTATAACTACAAAGGCTTCAACAGAGATGGCATTCATCGCAACGGAAGCTACTACGACAACGATGGTTATAACAACGAAGGCTACGACCGTAAAGGCTTCAACCGCAATGGTTACTGCTACTGGCTCTGTCCATCGCACATAACGAACCTTGATCTTGAAGGCTACGATCCCAAAGGTTTCGACAGTTGGGGTATCCACCGCAACGGAAGCTACTACGACGATGAAGGTTTCGACCGTGATGGTTATGATCGTAACGGTTTCGACCGTGACGGCTATGACTACAATGGTTATGACCGTGATGGCTATGATCGTAACGGCTTCGACTGTGACGGCCTCGAACGCACCATCAGTTATTCTGCGTAAAAAACCATCCTCTAATCGGGAGAACCACGCCTCACAGCGTGGTTTTTCTTTTTTTATGCATCCTCCCATAAAAAAAGCCTCCCGTCGGAGGCTGTTTTAGTGCTATAAACATAAGTCAATAATTGTGCCAGTTATAGAGATTTTCAACTCAGAGCCGGCCGGAACTCTCTATTTGCGCCGTAAAAACGCTGGAATCTCCAAATTCAATCTGTCTTCCTGACGAAAGTCTTCATTTGTAAAAGACGGAGATACGGGCTCCTGCACGCGTTCCATTTCTTTTTGTTTTTTACGGTTTCTTTTTGCGATTGAAAAACCGGTAACACGCTCAATCAATGTCGGCGTATATTCCTCTTCCTCATCATCGCTGACAATTAATTTTTCCATCTCCTCAGCCTTACGCGGAGCAGCCGGCATCGGATTGTGGTTCGGGAATAATTCAGGTTCTTCTTCAACCACACGCAACGTACTCTTTGCCTTAAAAACGTTCTCGTTTGAAGACAGAGCATTTTCCAGTTGAGAAGCCTCGTCATCAGGTTTGTTAATAATCGCCTTAAACAAAGAAGATGCGTTCGGCATTTCCTCAATAATTGCCGATTTTTCAAGATTATCAAAATCAGCAAAACGGACCTTTGGTTCCTCCTCAACAGAAACCGCAGAAACAACAGCTTCTTCATTCATTCTGTCTTGCAAATTTGCGACAGTGGCTGTCTCAATAATATTCTCAACCTCAGATGCAACATTTTCTTTCAAGGCTGAAAAAGCTTCCAAATTTGAAGCAACTGTCTCGCTGGAAGCAGACGAAACAACGCTATCCTGCACATAACTGTCGGCAATTTCTTTTGCCGTCGGACGAGCAGGCACCGGCTGACGTACAACGTTCTGTCCGTCAATACCGGTAGCAACGATTGAAACGCGGATTTTTCCCTCTAATGTATCATCAAAGCTGGATCCGAAAATAATATTGGCATCTTCGTCAACTTCTTCCTTGATACGGCTGGCCGCTTCATCGATTTCAAACAAAGTAATATCAGAACCGCCGGTAATATTAATCAACACACCTTTGGCACCATGCATAGAGCAATCATCAAGCAACGGATTGGACAACGCTTGCTCGGCCGCTTTAATGGCTCTGTTTTCGCCTTCGGCCTCACCTGTCCCCATAATGGCTTTACCCTTATCTTCCATAATAGATTTGATATCGGCAAAATCCAAGTTAATTAACCCCGGCATCAACATCAAATCAGTAATGGAACGCACGCCGGCATACAAAACATTGTCCGCCATAACAAACGCATCGGCCAAAGTTGTTTTCTTATCGGCAATTCTAAACAAATTTTGGTTAGGAATGATGATGATACTGTCAACTTCTTTGGTAAAATTCTCAACGGCGCTTTCTGCCGTTTCATAACGTTTACGCCCTTCAAATTGGAACGGCTTGGTAACCACGCCAACAGTCAAAATGCCTTTTTGTTTGGCAAGTTTAGCCACAACGGGAGCCGCACCGGAACCTGTACCGCCACCCATGCCGGCAGTAATAAACACCATATTGGCGCCGTCAAGCTCGCGCTCGATTTCTTCCCGAGCTTCTTCCGCCGCGGCTTTACCGACTTCAGGACGAGCGCCGGCACCCAAGCCCTGAGTTGTTTCCAAACCGAGTTGAATTTTACGGCTTGCCGTAGAATTTTCCAAAGCCTGAGCATCCGTGTTGGCAACAATAAAGTCCACACCTTCCAGATTCTGCGCAATCATGTTATTAACGGCATTACCGCCGCCGCCGCCGACACCGATAACGGAAATCCGCGGTTTCAAATGCATAACAGTTTTTTCTGGAACGGCTAACTTAATTGACATGGTATTTTTCACTCCCAAATTCCACTAATTATTCTATTGCCTATAGGATAATTAAAATAAATTAAGGTTTAGTTACCAAGCAAGTATTTTTTAGAGATATCAGAAATTATTTTTGAACCAGCCGAAAATTTTTCCCAAGCCGCCGGTCGAACTGCCGTGAACAGCTTTATTCACGATTTTCCCAGGTTTTTTCTCGGTATAAT
>CATGXW010000081.1 GCA_949542085.1 uncultured Alphaproteobacteria bacterium | reverse complement strand
GCCTCGCCTCGAAATCCCAGAAAATTAATGTTAAACAAATCATCATCAGGAAGTTTCGAAGTTGCGTGACGCTCCACCGCCAAAGATAATTCATCTGGCGTCATGCCTTTTCCGTCATCGCTGATAATAATCAAGCTTTTTCCGCCGTCTACCAGCCGAACTTCAATTGAAGACGCTCCGGCATCAATGGCATTTTCAACCAATTCTTTGACTGCCGAAGCCGGACGTTCAATCACCTCACCGGCGGCAATTTGGTTTATCAGATTTGATGGAAGAACACGAATCGACAAAGCTATTTTCCTATTTTCTCAGACACTTAATTGCTTTAATTAAATTAGAAGTTGAACTATCATGAGCCACACCGCTGGCATTGCTCTGCAACTCCGGAAGAATACTGAGAGCCATTTGTTTGCCCAACTCAACACCCATCTGATCAAAAGAATCAATATTCCAAATAACACCTTCAACAAAAACTTTATGCTCATACATAGCGACCAGCATTCCCAAAGCATACGGATCAATCTTCTTCAAGACAAAGGTATTTGACGGACGGTTACCGCGAAAACTCTTGAACTTCTTCAGAAAATCAATCTCTTCTTTGGTTTTTCCGGCTTTTTTCAATTCATCAGCCGCCTCTTTGACTGTTTTTCCGCGCATTAAAGCTTCACCTTGCGCCAAAACATTAGCCACCAAAATTTCATGATGCTCACCAATCTCATTATGAGAGATTGCCGGAATGATGAAATCACAAGGTACAATCGATGTTCCCTGATGTATCATCTGGAAAAACGAATGCTGCACATCCGTTCCGGCTCCGCCAAACAACACTGGCGCCGTATTATATTTAATATATTCATTGTCATTGGAAACGAACTTACCGTTGCTTTCCATATCCAACTGCTGTAAATAAGCCGGCAAATATGTCAAATATTGATCATAAGGAACAACTGCATAATTCCTTAAACCAAAGAAATTATTATACCATACACCGAGCAAACCGAGAATAACCGGAATATTTTGAGAGAATTCCGTATTTTTGAAATGCAAATCCATGGCATGAGCCCCGTCCAGCATTTTTTCAAAATTATCCATACCGATAGTAATAGCGATAGACAAGCCGATAGCAGACCACATGGAATAACGACCGCCGACAAAATCCCAAAATTCAAACATATTTTCAGGATTAATCCCAAATTTCTCAACTTCTTTCGTGTTTGTCGACACGGCAACAAAATGCTTAGCCACGGCGGGTTCTCCCAAAGCGTCAACCAGCCATTTGCGACATGTGTGGGCATTGGTCAATGTTTCAATCGTTGTAAATGTTTTTGATGAAACAATGAATAATGTCGTTTCCGGATCAACTTCATTCAAAACCTCACAACAGGCCGTCCCGTCAATATTGGAGATAAAATAACATTTTATATCTTTTCCCCAATATCTCCTTAAAGATTCTGTTGCCATCTTCGGCCCCAAATCAGATCCCCCGATACCGATATTGACAATATTTGTCAGTTTTTTGCCGGTATGTCCCTTAAATTCTCCCAAACGAACAGCTTCGGAAAACTTACGCATTTTTGCCAATACAGCATTAATCTCCGGCATAACATCTTTTCCGTCCACATAAACAGGCGTGTTGGAACGATTGCGCAATGCCGTATGCAAAACGGCTCTGTGTTCAGTAATATTAATTTTATCACCGGCAAACATTTCCCTGATTTTTTCATCAAGTTTGCGTTCTTTTGCCAACGCCAACAAATATTTCATCGTCCGATCATTAATGCGGTTTTTGGAATAATCCAACATCAGAGGTTCCAAACTAATATTATACCTCTCGGCACGTTGCGGATCTTTTTTAAACATGTCGCGCATCTCAAGCTTACGCAAACTTTTGTAATGATTCTCCAGACGCTTCCAAGCTCTGCTTTTGTTAACTTCTTTTCTTACCCCGAACATTTCCCTACTCCCTCGTTTCTTCATTAAAACGGCCGATACTCACACTGACCAATCTGTTAACATCAAAATACTTTTTAGCAACGTTATTAACCTGCTCCAAAGTAACTTCCTTCACATATTCATTTCGTTTTTTCAAAAAATCGGCTCCCAAATTATACTTTTGCATTGCCGCCAAAATATCGGCAATTCCGCTAATGGAAGAAAATCTTAAATTATAAGACGCAATCAAATAATTTTTGGCCTTTGCCAATTCCTCCGCACTAACTCCGTTTTTTGAAAAAGCATTCCATTCTTTGGCAAACAGTTTCTCTGCCTCTGCATAATTCTCAGCCGTCGTCGCAAAACCAGCCATCAGCAAAGGCGCTTTATCCGACAAATCCAAATAAGAGTAAACCCCATAGGTCAAACCTCTTTTCTCTCGGATTTCCTGAGATAAACGCGACGTCAGCCCCGAACCTCCCAAAATCTGATTAGCAATAAACAACGGATAAAAATCAGCGTCGTTTCGCCCCACACCGGCAACGGCTTTCAAAGAAATATTTTGTCCCGTAGGTTCTGACATCAAAACCTTCCGCCCGTCAAATTTAATTTCAGGAGTTCGTACAAAATTAATTCTGCCGCTGGAGGTAATGTCGGCAAACACATTGTCCAACATCCTCTCCGCTTCATTTTTATTGATATCACCGGCAATTCCGACAATCAAATTTTGTCGGTTAAGATTATCCGCCACAAATTGTCGGAGTTGCGTCTCCGAAATCCTATTAATATCTTTCGTTTTTCCTAACGGATTACGCCCATAAGGATGACCGGCGAACAGCACCTCATTCATTCTCAGAGACAATCTGTTCTGGGGATGTTCGTTCTGCCGGCGAATAGCTTCTGTTAAAACAGCCTTTGCCCGCATGATGTCATCCGTCTCAAAACGCGGATGCCCCAACATGTCCCGCAACAAAGCAAACGCCTTAAACATATTGTCCCGAGTTGTCAATAAGCTACCGGAAAAGTCATCTCTGTCCGCGGCAAACGAAACGGCAATGGCTCGACTTTCCAATTCCTCTTTCAATTGCTGAGCCGTCAACTCAGCAGTGCCTTCCGTCAATAAAGAAGCAACCAGATTGGCAATTCCCTGCTCGCCTTCATTATCCGTCGCATAGCCGGCGTTTTTGAATAAAAAGCTGACACTGATAATAGGATTGGTTTTATCTTCAATCAAATAGGCCTTTATTTTCAACTGAGGAGAAACAATTTCCTGTACTTTCGCCTCAAAAGTCTTGTCTTTCAAAATTGAGTGAGTGACCAAATCTTGAGGTGTGCGCCGCCAAGAAAAACCATAAGAGCCACAGATGACAACACCGATAACAAAAACAAGCCACAAAAACCATTTCAAATAACGATAACGGGATTTCATATACAAAGGACGATGCGACATCATAACACCTCCTGCCTTTCCGGACGCAAAATTCCCTCTATCTGTGAAGATTTCTCTTTCAGGCGACGAGCCGCACTCCGCACTTGTTCAACTGTCACCGCCCTGATTTTATCTTCCTGCGCCTCAATATCAGCCAGAGACATGCCCGCCACGGCCAACGCTCCGACAATATTGGCCGCCTCATTGGGGTTATCTCGCAAATAAACCATTCCGGACAACATTTTGTTTTTCACCTTTTCCAACTTGGCTTTATTCAATGCATTAACGGAATTTTCCCACTCGTCATCCAAACGTTTTAATAACTCTTCGGGAGAAACGCCTTGCTGCGGAACGGCGGAAATATTAAAAGTTCCATAACTTCTGGATGCAAAATCATACGATGTCGAAACGCCGACGGCAACTTTATCATCAACAACCAACTTTTTATAAAAGCGGGATGTTTCCCCTTCTCCCAAATATGCCGATAAGACGCTGAGCGCATAAATATCTTCAGCCATAAAATTAACAGACGGAGCGGCAAAAACTCTGGTCACCCGATAAGCGTTGATTTGCGGCCGTGACATATCCACCCTAAAACGGGATGGATTCTCTAATTCGGGAAAATCCTTTTTATTCAATTGCGGATGCTTTTTCAAACCTCCGTAATATTTCTGAGCCAAATCTCTGGCCGTCGAAACGTCAATGTCGCCGGACAACACCAATATCGCGTTATTGGGAGTATAATGTTTATTATAAAAATCAATCACATCATCTCTTGTCAGGCTCATAATCTCTTCCGGCATTCCTGTCACCGGTCGCGCATACGGATGTTCCTGCCACAAACTCCGTCGCAAAACCTCACCAAAATAAGCAACAGGATTATTATCAACCCGTTGTTTGCGTTCCTGAAAAACAATATCTCGTTCCAAAGCAAAGTCTTTATCGCTGATCTGCAAATGCTGCATTCTGTCAGCTTCCAAAAACATCGCTAGTTCCAAACGAGTAACATCCAAACTCTGGTGATACGCAGTCATATCCTGACCGGTAAAAGCATTGCCGTCCATGCCGTTTTCTTCCGTCAGACGGTTAAATTCTTCTCCGGAAACATTATCCGTCCCCCGAAACATCAAATGTTCCAACAAATGAGCGCTGCCGCCCTTCCCCGAAAGTTCATCGGCTCCGCCTGATTTATACCAAACCATATGTTTGACAATCGGAGCCTTATGATTGGGCAATACAATCACACGCAACCCGTTGTCCAAAACAAACTCGTCTCCATTAAAAAGCTTTGCTTGCGCACCAAAAGAAAACGCAAGCAGCCCGCTGAGCAAAAGAATATGCAAAAAACTCTTTTTCATAAAAACCTATTGAGCTTTATTAACTTGTTCGAGCAAATTTCTCTCCGCTTCGCTCAACCCGTCATTATCGACAGTCTGAGACTGGTTCTCAACAACCGGACGCAAATCATACTCCGGAGGCAATGAAAGTGGCGCTCTGGGCATAACCAAAAACTCATTCGGTGCCTTACGGGAAAGACCGAGTTTTTCTTTTGTGGCAGAACCACAGGCGGCAACCGAAAACACAACAGCTCCGGCAACAATCAATCGCATTATCTTACTCATTTACTTTTCCTTTTTTTGCATGAAAAACAGTCAATAATCCTTGCAGAACCAAAAGTCCGGCACCGACACAAATAAAGCTGTCAGCCACATTAAAAGCCGGCCAATGGCTCTCTCCCCAATGAAAATCAAGAAAATCAAACACGGCTCCCAAACGAACCCGATCAATCACATTGCCTATTGCCCCGCCGATAATCATTCCCAAC
>CATGXW010000080.1 GCA_949542085.1 uncultured Alphaproteobacteria bacterium | reverse complement strand
CCGTCAAATACCGGAGTAGCCATCGGCACACCGTTTTTGAGGTTCGGAATCATCAAGTCGAGTTCCTCAGCCGTCATCTTGGCAATATCACGCTTATATTGTTTTTCGCCGTAAACTTCTTTCAGTTTAGCCTGCAATTCTTTATCGGTCTTTTGGCCGGCTTTAACCTGTTCCCACAGCTCGTTAATCTGCTGACCGAGTTTCTTAGCGGCCCAGCCGAGGTGAGTTTCCAAAATTTGTCCGACGTTCATACGTGAAGGCACACCCAACGGGTTCAACACGATATCAACCGGTGTACCGTCTTCCATGTACGGCATATCTTGCAACGGCAGAACGCGTGAAATTGTACCCTTGTTACCGTGACGACCGGCGATTTTATCGCCTGATTGAATTTTACGTTTGGTCGCAATGAAGACCTTAACCATCTTCAAAACGCCCGGCAGCAAATCATCGCCGCGCTGAACTTTCTCAACCTTGTCGTCGAAGTGTTTCTGGATTTTTTCCAAACGGCTGTCATAAGCGGCAAGCAGTTCTTCAACTTTTGCCATAACATCTTCATCTTTAACGACAATCTTGCGCCATTGAGAAGACGGAACGCTGTCCAAAACCTCATCGGTAATGGTGGCGTTTTTAGAAATGCCCTTCGGAGCGTCAACAACCTTGTGACCGTTCAACATCGCTTTCAAACGAGCTTCAACGTTGCGGCGGATAATAGCGATTTCGTCGTCGCGGTCTTTAGCAAGCTGAGAAATTTCTTCCTGCTCGATAGACAGAGCGCGTTCATCTTTTTCAACACCACGACGGGAGAAGACGTGAACGTCAACAACGATACCTTCAATACCCGGCTGAACGCGCAGAGAAGTATCACGAACATCAGAAGCCTTTTCACCAAAGATGGCGCGCAGCAATTTTTCTTCCGGAGTAACAGGAGACTCACCCTTAGGTGTTACCTTACCGACCAGAATATCACCGGCCTTAACTTCGGCACCGATATAAACGATACCGGCTTCATCAAGGTTGCGCAAAGCTTCTTCACCAACGTTCGGAATATCACGAGTGATTTCTTCCTGACCCAATTTGGTGTCACGAGCCATAACTTCAAACTCTTCAATGTGCAGAGATGTGAAGACATCATCACGGGAAATTCTTTCGGAGAGCAAAATAGCATCTTCGTAGTTCAAACCGTTCCACGGCATAAACGCAACGAGAACGTTTTTACCCAATGCCAATTCACCCATATCCGTGCATTGACCGTCAGCCATAATATCACCGGCATGAACCTCGTCACCGACTTTAACCAAAGGAACTTGGTTAATGCAGGTGTTTTGGTTAGAACGGCGGAATTTGGACAGACGATAAATTTCAACACCGGCTTCTGCAGAGTGTTCGTCTTTTGAACGAACCACAATACGATTAGCATCAACAGCGTCAACAATACCGTCGTATTTACAAACGACTGTCGCACCGGAATCTTTAGCAACAACGTCTTCAACACCGGTACCGACCAACGGAGCTTCAGAGCGCAACAAAGGCACGCCTTGGCGTTGCATGTTCGCCCCCATCAAAGCACGGTTCGCGTCATCGTTTTCCAAGAACGGAATCAAAGCTGCGGCGACAGAAACCAACTGTTTCGGAGAAACGTCGATGAAGTCGATTTCTTCCGGACGGGCAAACTCGAATTCACCGGCCTTGCGGCAGGCAATCAAGTCATCTTCAAAGTGTCCGTCGTCTTTAACTTTTGCGTTAGCTTCCGCAATTTTGAATTTGCCTTCTTCGTTAGCTGACAGATAAACAACATCTGAGGAAACCACGCCGTTAACAACTTTACGATACGGACATTCAATGAAACCGTATTTGTTGATGCGGGCATAAGTTGACAGAGAGTTAATCAAACCAATGTTCGGACCTTCCGGAGTTTCAATCGGGCAGATACGACCATAGTGTGTCGGATGCACGTCGCGGACTTCAAAGCCGGCGCGGTCACGAGACAAACCGCCAGGGCCCAATGCGGACAAACGGCGTTTGTGTGTGATTTCTGACAACGGGTTGTTCTGATCCATAAACTGTGACAACTGGGAAGAACCGAAGAACTCGCGAATAACTGAAGCAATCGGTTTTGCGTTAACCAAATCCTGCGGTTTAACGTTGTTCAGATTTTCAGAACTCATTCTTTCGCGAATAGCTCTTTCCATTCTGAGCAAGCCCATGCGATATTGGTTTTCCATCAATTCGCCGACGGAACGAACACGACGGTTGCCGAGGTGATCAATATCATCAACTTCACCCTTGCCGTCACGCAATTCAACCAAATGCTTAACAATGCGCAAAATATCGTCTTTACGCAAAATTTTGTAATCATCCGGAGCATCGTCAAAAGAAATATCCAAAGCAACATTCATTTTAACACGACCGACTGAAGACAAGTCATAACGGTCATTGTCAAAGAACAAACCATGGAACAACTGATCAGCTGTTTCATATGTCGGAGGATCACCCGGACGCATAACACGATAGATATCCAACAAAGCTTCTTCACGGCAGTTGTTCTTGTCCGCAGCCAAAGTATTGCGGATGTAAGGACCAACATTAACACCGTCGATAAACAATGTCTGAATTTCATTAACCTTGTTGGCTGCAAACGTATCCAACAATTCCTGAGTAATTTCGTCGCCGGCTTCGGCCAAAACTTCACCGGTCTTGGCAACAACAACGTTGGTGGCCAAGAATTTGCCGATCATCTGCTCAGGAGTAACTTTGTAGAATTCCAAACCTTCGTCAGCCAATTTTTGAGCCAAACGCGGAGAAAGCTTTTTGCCTCTTTCCAGCACAACATCACCGGTAGCGGCATTAATCAAATCAAAGTCGAACTTAACGCCTTTCATGCGTTCCGGAGCAAACTTGACTTTCCATGCTTTCTTATCGGCAACATATGTGTCGCTGTCATAGAAGTAATTCAGGATTTCTTCTTTATCCATACCTTTAATTTCAGCAGGATCAATCTTCTTACCCTGTTTAGCCAGCTTAGCGATTTTCTCTTCTGTCTCTTTAGAGTACAAAGAATACAAAATCGAAGTTACCGGCAATTTGCGGCGACGGTCGATACGAGCATAAACCAAATCTTTGGCATCGAATTCAAAATCCAACCAAGAACCGCGGTAAGGAATGATGCGAGCGGCAAACAAATATTTACCGGAAGCGACTGTTTTACCTTTGTCATGATCAAAGAACACGCCCGGAGAACGGTGCATCTGCGAAACAACGACACGCTCCGTACCGTTACAGATAAATGTACCTTTATCTGTCATCAACGGAATATCACCCATATAAACATCTTGTTCTTTAATGTCGTGAATAGATTTCGCACCGGTTGCTTCATCAGTATCCCAAACAACCAAACGCAAAGTAGCTTTTACCGGAGCGGCAAAAGTCATATCGCGTTTGATACATTCGTCAACGTCATATTTCGGCTCTTCGAGTTCATATTTAACAAACTCGAGTTCGCCGTTTCCGGAAAAATCTTTAATCGGGAAAATAGACTTGAAAACTTCTTCCAAACCAAACTCGCATTTTTCAGCGCCTTGAGCTTGAATAAAGCTGTCATAAGAACCTTTTTGAATTTCGATGAGGCTCGGCATATCCGCAACAGCGTCAATTTTGCCGAAACTTCTTCTTACACGCCGTTTGCTCGTATAAGATTCTTTCATTGAATTAAAATCCTTGTAGTTGAATTCTGCGACAATACTATCAGATTTAAACTGAACCCCGACCGCAGAAGGTTGAACATTAATGTATGTAAAAAAAAGAAAGCTCGCCAAACCGTAAGAGATGAGGCCTCCTCTTGGCGAAACCGATAAAATAATTGCATGCAATTGTCACGATTCGTGACTAAATTCGGGCTGATAATGACTCTCTTTTCCGATTCTGGCAAGCAAAAAATGCACCTCTCCGAGTCTTTTTTTGCCCCCCGAGTTTCTCTAAAAAAACATCCGACACTTTTAAAACAAATTCAAAATACTGCGAGCTGCTTCCGAAGAAAGCCGCAAAGCACTGACACCCAATTGCTGACGAGTTTGCAACGCCAGCATATTCGCCGCTTCTTCATTCATATCAGCCAAAGTCAGATTATCAGCCCCCTCGGTCAAAACATTGATAAGCGTTTTCGTAAAATCCTGACGATTTTGCACGATGGAATAATAATTTCCCATCTCGTTTGACAAATCACGCAATGATAAAATCGCCTTTCCCAGAGCATCAACCGATACGGAAATATCTTCAATTTTCAGCCATTTCACATCATTCAATCCAAGCTCCACAGAAGACACTTTCGCTCCCTGCACATTGACATAGCTGGTGTTGTGTTCATTAAACATCACTGTGAGGGCATTACCCTGAAGCAGGTTCATTCCCTTATACGAACTGTCTTTAACAAGTTTATCATACTGTCCCAGCAGCTCGTTAAACTGCGCCGACCATGCGACATCAACCGTACCCTGCCTCTCGGACAATGCAATATCCTGCACCGCAATCGTTCCCGACGAATGCATCGCATTCAAAAGCTGAACATAATTATAATCAGGAATACCGACCACATCTTTATATTTATCATTAACCGTATGTTCAGACCCCCTTTCGTTCCCTTCATATGGATTATCTGGATCAAAATTACCAACCTGATTAGTGGAACTAAATCTTAAATCAGAGAGGTTAACAATTCGCGCCGAAGAACCATCTTCAGAAACCCACGTAACAACTCCCACCGCTTTTTTGCTACCATTATACTCGTCTGCCGAACCATAACTTAAATCTGAGTACATCACATCGCCGATTTTCGGAGCAACCTCACCCTCTTTTGCTGGAAAGTAATTTTCCAAAAACTGAAAACACCGAACATAGTAAGTGCCGCTTTTATGGTAAAGATAACGATCTCCACTCCCCATATAAAGCTTCCAGGAAAGCTCCTCCCCTAGCTTGGATGATGACCAATAGTCACTATCTCTTAAAGCACTGGCCTCAACTCCTTTAGCCTCCAAAGTCCTTAAGGCTGCATTGATTTTTGCTTTATTTTCCCCTGTTGCTCCTGATGCGCCGGCACCGCTTGTTGTGGCATCATAATCCGTACCATACATATCCATCAATTCGCCAATCGCCGGAAGATACCATTTGCCTTGTCCGAAATTCTCATCCGTCTTGCTGCCGACATAAAATTGATTCGCCGCCGCCGCCACCAACACACCAGTCCCTATCTCGTCTAACATCGCCTGCGTATTTCCACGACCATCATATAA
>CATGXW010000079.1 GCA_949542085.1 uncultured Alphaproteobacteria bacterium | reverse complement strand
GATATGCTTTTTCAAAATGAAGAAGAAGCCAAAAGCCAATTTATGTCGATGTTGGCGGTTCCCGATTGGGGAAAGAAAATCGCGCCTAAAGAATGGGGTTTTGAAGACACTCAAGAACTTGATTTGGGCGATATTCTGGCAAGAGGCGCCCGCTCAAAGCTACAAAAGATTAAAGCGTTACGAGGCACCAAGCTCTTTATAGTTATCGCAATTTCCGCGGTTGTCGGTTTGTGGCTTGTTTCCAGTCTGATTGACAGTATTTTCCTGACACCGACGGTCAGACCTGTTGTTGTTCCCGTGAGGCCGAAAGTCGCACCAAAGCAACCGGAGCTTCCTCCGGAAGTTAAGCCATGGGAAAAACTGGTTAATCCGGCAGAAATGATGACTCAATGTTATGAAGGAATTGTTTCTCTGGTTAAGATTTTGCCTCCCGGCTGGTCTATCGGCGGCCTGACATGCACTTCCGGCGGTATTGCAACATCATGGCGACGTAATGTCGGGCGCATGGCTATGGTTACAAAAGCCCTTGATCAATCGGGATTATCTTTTTCGGGAAGAAGTTTTTCCGCCGACGGAAATCTTATTTCGGCAACTTTACCATTGAAGCCGATTGAACCGGTTATGTCGCCGCCGAAAAAGAATATCATGGATTTGCAGAATGAGATTAACGATACGTTTCAATCTATCGGATATCCCATATCGATGAATGTTTCTAGCATTACCTCGGACAGGGGAACCGTATTCAGAATGTTGCAAATCAGAATAAGTTCTCAATATAATCCGTTGACTTGGATTGAAATGTTAACAAAATATTCAGGACTTGAGATTAAAACTATTACATATGACCCCAATAGCAAAACCTGGAATTATGAGGGAGTAATCTATGTCTTATAAAATGAAAAATATTTTTTGCTTAACGGCTTTGGCTTTACTCCTAAGCACAGCATTGACAACAGCCTCAAAAGCACAAGGCGTGGTTACTTTGGCGGGAGAAGCCGCGGAAGAAGATCCGGCATTAAAAGGTATTCCGGATGAGGTTTCGTTATTTGACGATGACGAAGACAAGGTTATTCCTTTGGAAGCAAAGGTCGTTCCGGCTCCGAAAGAAGCTCCCGTTTCAGCGGAAAAAGGAATTGAAACACCCGCACTCTCCAATGACACACCGTCCATGCCGGCATTTATTCCGGCAGCTCCGGCCGTGTCACAATCACAGACAACCGCCGCTTCAGCTCCTCAAGCTTCCGGCGTCGGCGCTTTTGGAGGAAGAGATTTTACAGCTTTGGATGATAACATCTTTTCAACGATGTCCAATTTGGAAAAACAAACCGCCGTATTGGATTTGGAATTGAGAAAAGAACGTTTGAAAAACGAGATTGAAGCTTTAATCAATCAACGCAAAGCAGCGGTTGATCAAGAAGCCGAAAGACAAGAAGCCAAACGTCGTCAAAAGATTGAATGGGAAAAGGCGCAAGAAGCAAAAGTTATTCAAGAACAGCAAAAGCTGAGAGAAATGGAGATTACTTTTGAAAGACTGCGTCAAGAAAAAATGCTCAATGCTTACAAAACAAAAATGTTGGAAGCACAGCAACAGTGGGTTGCCGAAAATACAAAAATGTATGAAAAGCTGAATACGGCAAAAAAAGAAAGACAAACAATTCTTGACGATGCTCAAAGCAAGTTCACGACCATCAACACGGCTCTGAAGAACGCCGCCAACCAAGCGGCCGAAGCTAAAGCCGCTTATTTGAGAGATATTGCGGATATGCATACCCAAATTTCGGTTTTGAAGGCGCGAATTGAAGCACAGGAAAAAGAGTTGTTGGAAAAACAAAATCCGTTTGCAGAGGGCGTTGGCGGCGCGGAAGAGGCAACTGTGGCCGCGGCAACTGTGGCACCGGAAATTCAGGCTCCCGAACTTAAATTGCCGAATCTGTATGCCGTTATGGAAATTCGCGGTCAAGGTGATGAATTGATTGCCAAACTGATTAACCAAGACGGAACGCCTTTCTATGTCAAAAAAGGAACCAGTCTGCAAAGCGGCCATATTGTTGATGAAATCACCTCAACTTATGTCAGGGCTGACAAAAACGGCATGAAAGATTATCTCTATTTTGCCGCCGGCGGTATTTTGCCGATGGAAGTTTCCGCATCACCGATAACGCTAAAAGCAACAGAAGAAGCTTTGTTTGAAGAAGAAAGTGGCGGACGTTCTTTTATCAGCAGTGACGGTGTTCCCGGAATGGGAAGCGATATGATGGCTAGGTAGGAATATGGCTGAAGAGGAAAACTCAGAACAATTAACACCGGACGAAGCGACACCCAATAAGAGTGCCGCTTCTCCCGCTTCTGAGAAAGAGGAAGCGGCAAAAAAATCCATTACCGACCTTTATTTTTCGGACGGCAATAAATTATTGACGTTGCCGGGGTCGTCGTTAATTGTTAATGACGATACACGTCGTTTGTTGGCTTTATTCAGTGACGGACGTTTTTTGGTGGTTGAAACCCACAAATTTGACGGACGTGTTTTAAGTTTTGAAGTTTTGGCCCGCAAAAAACGTCTTGCCATTTCCAAACCCACCTATGTGTCGCAAAACGAGCTGAATGCCATTTACGGTATCGGGGAACGCGCGCAAGCCGCCTCTGAAGCAGCAGAGGATACAGACCTCAACCAGTTGCAAATGCAAAAGGACTTTGTGAACGTGATTTCACGAGCCGCTGTTAAACGCGTGTCAGATATCCACGTTATTGTTGCCGACAGCACGCAAATTATGTTCCGCGCCAATGGTATTATGCAAACAGAAATGGAATATAATAAAGACTGGGGGGAGTTGTTTGTTCGCGCGGCTTTTGCTTCGGCAGATATTTCAGATTCAAACTATGCTCAAAACGAGTTCCAAGGCGCACAAAAACTTGGGTCAACACCTTTGCGTGGCTCCAAAGGTAAATTAATGCTGCCGCATAATGTTCTGGCTATTCGTCTGCAATTTAATCCGGTGGCATTCGGATCACAATATTTGGTTATGCGTTTGTTGTATGCCGATGACAATCCGGATGGCAGCGGCGATTTGGCATCACTTGGTTTCGGAGAATATGAAGAAAATCTGTTTTATCGTTTGCGCGCCGTTCCTGTCGGCTTGAGCATTGTGGCAGGCCCGACCGGTTCCGGAAAATCAACGACGTTGCAACGTAACATGATTAAGCTGTTGCAGGAAAAGAATTATGAAATTAACCTGCTGACAGTGGAAGACCCTCCGGAGTATCCCATCCCCGGCGCCAGACAAATGCCGGTGACGAACGCCAATACCGAAGAAGAAAAAGAAGAACAATTTACAAAAGCGCTTAACGCCGCATTGCGTTCAGACCCTGACGTTATGATGGTGGGTGAGATACGTTCACTGTCATCAGCTCAGTTGACGTTTAAAGGCGCGTTGTCTGGTCACGGTGTTTGGAGTACATTGCACGCTAACTCGGCTCCGGCAATCATCACGCGTTTTCGCGACATGGGGGTTGAACCGTTTAAACTCCTTGATCCGGAATTAATGAAAGGGTTGATTTCCCAACGCTTGTTCCGCAAGCTGTGTCCACATTGTCGCGTGTCGGTTAAAGACAAGCTGGATATGCCTTCCGTGCAACGTTTGAAAACAGCGCTTGGCGATTTTGGTGTCGAAAACACATATATTCGCGGCCCCGGATGCAAATATTGCAGCAACACCGGTATTAAAGGCCGTATGAGCGTGCCGGAAATTATTTTGCCGGACGCCATGTTCCTTGAATTGATGATTAAAGGCGAAACACGCAAAGCCATTGACTACTGGACCAGTGATTTGGGCGGAAGAACGCTGAAAGACGCGGCAATTGAACGAATGTTAAAAGGTTATATTGATTTGGACGAAGTGGAACGTTGGTGCGGCCTGTTAGACCAGCGTCCGGTTTATTAGGAATAAGGCTATGGCTGAAGAAAGAGAAAGAAAAAGAAAACAATCCATCCAAAAGGCAATGCAACAGCTTAATATCGTTGAGGAATATTATGCCAAGATGATTATGCTGATGTCAAACAAGACACGGTTGAAATTATATCGAAAAATCGCCTCTTTGATGAAAAACCGCTTTTCGTTGATGGATGCTTTGGATATGCTTCATGACGGCGCCAGCAACGGCGGAAAAAATCCGAGTGAACCGTTGGCCATCGCATTAGCCGCATGGGCTCGCGCATTGAACAACGGTGCGCCGTTTTCCGATGCTCTAAAAGGTTGGGCTCCTGATCGAGAACGACTGATGCTTTCCGTGGGTGACGTGTCCGACCTTGAAAACGCTTTGCTCAACCTGATTAAGGTGACTGAAGGTTCCACCAAGATGCTCCGTCCGATTATCGGTGCGATTACTTATCCGTCATTTCTGTTAATGATGTCTGTTTTGATTATTTACGCTATTGGCGTGTACATGGTGCCGCCAATGATTGACGCGGCTCCCAATGTCCGATGGCATGGCATGGCCGCGGACTTGGTCGACTTGTCGGCATGGATTAAAGACAATTGGCTGGTTGCTTTCGCTTCATTGCCGATAACCATGGCGATTATCTATGTGACCATCGGTATCTGGACGGGAACAATTCGCGCCATTTTTGACAATATGCCGCCTTGGTCTTTGTATAAAATCTTTACGGGTATCAGCTGGCTACTGGCTTTGTCTGCCTTGGTCAAAGGCGGAACTCCGGTATCCACCGCTTTGCGCGCATTGCGGCGTGACGCCAGTAAATATCTGAAAGAAAGAATCGACAAGACATTAGTCTTTGTCAATAACGGTGACAACTTAGGACAAGCTTTGGCCAAAACCGGATTAAACTTTCCGGATAAAGAAATTATCGCTGATTTGAAGATTTATTCAGAATTGGATAACTTTGAAGAGGCTTTGGACAATTTGGCCAACGAGTGGCTGGAAGAATCCGTTTATATGATTGAAGAACGCGCCGGTATCTTAAACATGGTCGCTTTGTTGAGTATCGGTGCCGTTATCGCATGGGCCGTTATGGGAACATTTGAAATGCAAGATCAAATTACCAGCGGTATGGGAGGCTAAAATGATTTCATTCGCACAGCTCAGAGAACGTGTTAAAAACATCAAAAACCTAAACAAGGTATTGATTATGGGAACGACAGCACTGATTTTAATTCTCGGCATCAGTGTAATTTGGTTCAGCGCAAAGGATATCGGAACCGAAGCCACGGCACAGGAATTAAAACAGTTTTCGCAAAACATCCGCCGCTATTATCAAAACCGTCCGGATTTTTGGGGATTGAACACACAAACCGCTGT
>CATGXW010000078.1 GCA_949542085.1 uncultured Alphaproteobacteria bacterium | reverse complement strand
AGGAAACGCATTTCTCATAACAGGTCAGACCGGCAATCGGATGTTTAACGCCTTTGCCGACAGACGGCGCCGCGCAGTTTCCGACAAGCCCGTATTGTTCACAGGTGCGAGAGACAGCTTCTTTACCGTCTTCATTGACACGCTTGCCGTAAAAGCTTTCCATCTTCTTGCTGTAATCAACAATGTGATAGATGCCGGCGGTTTGATAAACATCATCTGAAACAGAAGCGGAGTTCAGTTCTACGGGTGTGGGATCAAGTTCCGAGAGGCTTAGGGCTGTCGCGTTGTGAGACGGGAACAGGTAGCTTAGCGCTGCTAAACATAATAAAGAAAGAGAATGCTTCATGACAGCCTCCGTATATAACTAATAGTACTGAACTCCAGTTTCTAGTTTAACAAATATACTATTGGTTGTCAAATGATAATCACACAGGGAGGACAAAAATGATAACCCTAAAAAAGCCCCTTATCCAAGCAAGATAAGGGGCTTTTTTAATTTAGACCATCAAAGATATTCCCGTTGTCAGAAATATCGCGATGATTAAGAACCACAGAACAGTGGAAAGTTTCCACTTTTTAGTCAGGAGAAAACTGATTAAAGCAACAGCAAAGAACAAAATGATGATGAAAATCAGTTTATATACCAACGAGTATTCGTCGGAAATAGATCCCAACACCGTTACAAGACAAAAGAATGTCAAGGTTACCACTGCTTGAATAGCTTCAAAAATATTCTCAAACCGATCTCTTTTAGGAGGAGACATACTGATTTATTTATATAGTTTAACAATAAGATTTACATGCTTCTAAGTTAAATTCTTTTTTTGTAAATGTAAAGGGGCAATTTGCCCCTTTTGTTTAATTATTCCAACCAATATTCAACCGTCGAAACAACCCGAACCTTTTTATTAATAAACTGTGTCTGCATTCCGTCTGTTTCATCTCGCGGTAAAATTGAGAAAACTCCTTGGCTGGCTCGGCGGATGCGACCAACCTTGCTTCCGGAACTTTTGGCAAATTCATCCGCAGCGGCGGCGGCATTTTTTGTCGCTTCTTCCAACATTTGCGGTTTGATTTTATTCAAATCCGTAAAAATATAAGAAACCGGAGAACCATAGGATTGGCTATCAAAAATAATTCCCTGCGCAACCAACTCGCCGTTTTGGCGCAATGCCTTATCAATTGTTTCAACATCTGAAGAACGAACCGTCAACGTTTGACTAACAATAAAACGGAAATTCATGTCATTATTGCTACGATACGGATTGGCCAGCAAATCATTCGTTTCAACACGATCTTCCGTTACCTGATCGGCAGCTATTCCCTGTTTGGCCAAGAAAGTATAAATCAGACCACGCTGACGTGAAATTTCCTGCTGTGTGCTTTGCAGGCTGTTGCCGGTGACGACAAACTTCAGTTTCCATATCGCCAGATCAGCTTTAACATCCATCTCGGCCAAGCCTTTGACCGTTACAAAGTTTGAATTGACCTTGGCCTGATAGTAATAATAACCAGGGAAAAAACCGCCTAAAGCAACACCCGTCGCCAATAATGCCGAAGCTAAAATTTTACCTTTTCGACACCCATGCTTATGATGATGACCACATTCAAAATTCTTGTTTTCTTCCATATTTTCCTCCCTTTTCTTTTTAAATTATGACTCTAAACCGCTTATTCAACCTCAGCATACAAGTTTAGCGCTGTTTTAATACCATCGGCTGCGGCAGAAACTATTCCACCGGCATATCCGGCCCCTTCCCCGCTGGGATAAATCCCTTTAATCGGGCTTTGATTATTATTGTCACGCAACATTCGCACCGGAGACGAACTTCTGGTTTCAATACCGGTCAAGGTCGCCTCCTCATCCGCAAAACCGTGTAGTTTTTTATCCATTTCAACAATCGCCAAACGCAATGTTTCCGTTATCTCTTCCGGAAATAATCTTGATAGGTCTGACGGAACAACACCGCAAGAATAACTCGGCGTTACCGCACCCAGCGCTTTTGACGGCCTCTGTTTTAGCAAATCTCCGACTTTCTGCGCCGGCGCCTGATAATTTTTTCCGCCTAAGGCAAAGGCGGTTTCTTCCAACTTTCGTTGAAAATACATCCCTTGCAACGGGTGATCGCCCCCGAAGTCGGCAGATGATACTCCGACTAAAAGCGCTGAATTGGCATTTTGTTTATTTCTCGCGTAATAGCTCATGCCATTGGTAACCAATCGACCGCATTCAGAAGCCGCCGCCACCACAACGCCTCCGGGACACATACAGAATGTATACGCCGAACGTCCGTTTGGCAAATGAACAGAAAGTTTATAATCCGCAGCGCCTAAGGCCGGATGTCCGGCAAAATCATGCTGCAAAGCTTGGTTTATCGTTGATTGGTGATGTTCTATCCGCGCGCCAACGGAAAATGCCTTTTGAACCAATGGAAGCTGCCGTTTATACAACATTTCAAAAGTGTCTCTGGCACTGTGCCCTATCGCCAAAATTAATTTGGAACAAGGCATTTCCACCATTCCGGAGGGTGTCATCACCTTTATCGCACGCAGTTTATCATCTTTGACGATGATATCATCCAAACGATGTTCAAAGCGATATTCTCCGCCCAAGCTGACAATTTTCGCCCGAATATTCTGGACGATATGATACAATTTGTCCGTGCCAAGATGCGGCTTTGCCAAATATAAAATATCTTCCGGCGCTCCGGCGGCAACAAGTTCTTCAAAAACCTTAGCCGTCACGGCGTCTTTTTTGATGCCGCTCATCAACTTGCCGTCAGAAAACGTCCCCGCGCCTCCCTCGCCGAATTGAACATTAGATTCCGGATTCAATTCACGTCGACGCCAGAAATGTTCAACATCTTTTTGGCGTTCAGGAACGGCCTTTCCCCGCTCCAATATCAGCGGACATAATCCGGCTTCCGCCAAAACAAGGCCGGCAAACATTCCCGCCGGACCGCTACCGACAATTATCGGACGTTCGACAGGCTTGGTATTGATAATTCGCGGCAGTTTTTCCGAAGGTGATACTTTTTCGATAAATCCCCAAACACCGGAAGAAAGCAGATCATCTTCCTTATCAATTTCAATGTCTATGGTATAGATTGTCCATGCAGCTCTACGACTACGGGTATCCGTCGCTTTACGAATAATTTTAAAAGACCTGAACGGCTGCTCCAGCTTTAATATTTTTGCCGTAGCGGCCGCCAAGTCTTCATCTGCAAACCCCAGCGGGAATTTTAAGTTACTGACTCTTAGCATTTTATCTCCTGCATTATTTTTTAATGCATTTTACACGGAAATAAAAGCAAAAAAATGATTAACCGACGATTATCTTACGCCTCATCGTCATCATCGTCTTCAGCTTCTTTGTCCTTGCCGCCAAACAGAATATTCCACAATGATTTGCGGTACATCCACAAATTCAACACGCCTAAAACAACAGCCATAGACCCAAACAAATAAAGCATATAATACCAATTCAGCTGGCCGGCCGACATCATTACATCTTGCTGGCTGACCCGAATAAATCCGATGGCCACACCGGTAATGGCAAAAGCGGCAATAAAAGCCAAGGTCCAAATTTTGCGCAAAACACGATTATCCACGGCAAACGACGTAATGAAATAAACAACAAAAAATGATAACAACAGATAAAATTCCATAGCTTCTCTCCTTTATGATTACTTGAGCTATGAATGATATAATCGCTGTTTTTGCACTTTAAACAGCAAGAGAGCCGAACATGATGTTCGGCTCTCTTTGTGTGATGCGGATGGCGTTTACACCCACTCTACGCAGACCTCCTCTATTGCATTCGAGAAGATACGGGCTTCGTAGCCTCCGACAGGAGCGTCATAAACCTGTTCACGGTCGATGATTTGCTGGCGGTTGATGGTCTGATCGTAGACGATGTAGAAGTATCGCTTGCCCTTTTTGCACGGGGGCTCCAGAACTGCAATCGCAGTCACCTGGCTACGGTCATAGAGCTCGATGACCCAAGCCGGTTGAGTGAGGCCGGGGAGAAGCTCCAAGTGAGCGTTGCTGATGTCTGCATACTGTCTGCGGACGTCTTTGCCGAGCTTGTCGAACATGTAGTTCGTTGCCCATTCGGGGGTTTCAATGGAACACATATTTACAGAATGTTGGGATTAGTGGATTAATAATATTATTCTATCACAAGCAGGAGATTGTTGGTTTGGAGAGCGAGCTCACCGTTGATTTCAACGACCTCCATCGGGCCGTATTTGCTGGGAAAGATGCTTCCGGGAGCGTCGAGAGGTGTAGCCATGTTTTCTGAACGCTGAAGGAATTTCTTCTTCATCGGATAGAAGCAGAAATAGGTTCTCGTTTTGTCCGCTTTGGAATGGGCTGCCATTACCCAGACCAGCTTATAACGTTCCTTCGGATTCTGATTGTCAAACGACAAAACAGGCATCTCCAGCTCATACGCCTCGGTAATCCAAGGCAAAAGCGCCACGATGTTCTTTTGGATTCCCTCTGGTGTTTCTAAGGAAACACGCATCAGGAGATTCGATTTTCGTTCCATATCGTTTTGGGATTAATAAGTTAATAAATATAATTTTATGTTTAAAAGTTAATCGACACATAGACAAAAGTCAAGTAAAAAACACTCGTTTGTCCAAAAAAAGAAAAGAAGTGGCATACTTTAAATTTTAGCTTTTTTGAATATATCCTTAACATTCATCTGTTTTGGAGAAATTTTATGAGCAAAAACATATCACTAGCCATCGCCTTTTCTTTATCATCCTTTCTTGTTCTGAATGCTGAACACACCGCGGCCCAGACAGTCCCCTCTCAACCATATCCCATACAAAAACAGACTCGGAGCGGCCAACAGAGAACCTCTGCAAACAGAATAATGCGCAATCACCTTTTTACTGACTTTGGACAAGAATACACTGATTTCAAAAATAAGCTGAGTGATGATTATGGTTTGGAATACGCCATCGACGTTTCATATATGCCGCAATATGGCGCTCCCAACGGAAAGCAGGCAGCCATACAAACTATTATTGCGCCATCCATAACCTGGACAGCGTTGCACAACGAATACGGAACAGGCACATTCAACATTGCTTATGGCGTAACACGCTATTCCGCAAATAACGGAGAAAAAATCGGACAACGAATCGGTGTCGCGACAGGGATTAACGATTCAACCTCGGCAACCGATTCATTTAATGAATTGTATTATACTCATCAATTTGCCGGAAAAATGAATTGGCTAACTTTGGGAATTGGTCAATTTCCTTTTTATAATTTTGACGGCACCACCTATGATTCCAATCAGCAAGT
>CATGXW010000077.1 GCA_949542085.1 uncultured Alphaproteobacteria bacterium | reverse complement strand
GAAAGTTTGCGTTGGTTTTGAGGTTCTTCTTTGCGGCGAACCGTCATTACAACCACGCTTTGCGGCTGCAAGCCATAAACAGCTCCTGCTCCGTATTGCTTTTCGTTTTTGTGCGAGGTCGGCAATGCCGTGTCAAACACAACGCTCCATTCCCCGCCATTGGGAGCCGGTGGCAATCGAACATCCATCCGCCCTTCCGGATTGCCGGATGCCAAAACCAAGAAATCATCATCGAAACGCTTGCCGTCTTTTCCCTGACCATTCAAAACATATCCCAAGAAACGGTTGTAAGGAAAGTCCCAATCATTTTGCCGCATCGGTTCACCGCCAATGTTTATCCATTCCCATTCCGGTTTTCCGTTCGGCATAATTGCTGATGACGCGTTTTCTATGTTGCTGAAAACAGGATGCTCAAGCCGAAACGCGTTCACCTTACGCTCAAACAAATACCGTTCACGCTGGGCGGGGGTAAAATGTTCCCACTGCAGGGGAAAACTTCTGGCATAGCCGTTGTTGTTGCCATTCTGACTGTGCCATAACTCATCACCACTCAAGCTTAACGGCACGCCGCGCGCCAACGTGTTCAGAGCGTGAGCTGATTTTGTCTTGATCAAGCGCTGCTCATCATTGGCCGATGGGCTGTAATGGTTGTCATTGGTACCATCCTGATTGTTTTCATTATTATCATAATTGTTTTTTTCAGAATATGTCGCCCAATCGTATTGAGTAGCTCCATCGTGCTTGGTAAAAATATTGACTTTGTGACGAGTTTCGCTGCCAGCCAGATGATAAGCCAAGCCGCCAACCTGTCCGTGTTCTCCGCGAATAAACTTTTTCAGCGCCTTTTCATGTTTATCATTCCATTCATGCAACCCCGACATTTGCCCCAGAAAGTAACCGCCGACAGCGCTCCACGGCTCGCCACTCATTTTGGCGCCGGTTGCTTGTTCAACATCCCTGACCACCTGCATAAAACGACTGTTCGGATTAAATTGCAGGCGTTCATCCAAAGAACAGTCGCCGGCTAAATCAAAACGAAAAGCATCCACGCCGCACACATCGCTGAAAAACATCAGACTGTCGCGTATCAGGCGGCTTCCCTGCTCCGTGTTGGGATTAAAACCGTTTTTGCAACCGGTCGTATTCACAAAACTGCATCCATCCTCAGGGCTGACACGATAATACGCTTCCGGCGCCAGACCTTTATATGACAACAAAAAGGCATCTTTGCCAAATTCGCCCGTATGGTTGAAAACCATATCCATACTTACTTCGATACCGTTAGCGTGAAGTTCGTTAACAACGGCCAGAAAATCATAAATCGTTCCATAACGGGAATCTATAGCATGATGATTTATCGGATTATACCCCCATTGGTCTGACAATCCCCGTCCCTGTTCCAGCTGCCAATCAGCCATTGTCGGCGTTAAGGGCATCAGCTCAATCTGATTATAGCTCATTGCCTTGAAGTAGTTTACGGTTTTGGCAACAGCAGGAAGTTTCCCACGTTCTGCTTCCGGAATGTCGGGATGACGGGATGAGAAATTGCCGACATGCAGTTCATAGATATGAGTATTCCGCCATTCCAGACGCGGTTTGCGGTATAAAAAAGGATAATCTTTTGCCAATTGTTCCTTGTCAAGAAAACGGACGACGCTTTTCGGCGCTACGGAAGCGGAATCTTTGTCATTGCTCCCCAACAGAATTTCTTTTTCCTGATTGCTTAAATTATGCAAACTACGCGTTAATTCAAAAGCATACGGATCAACCAAAAGTTTGGCCGGATTAAAAAACAAACCATTGTCAGGATCATAGCGGCCATAACTGCGATAACCATACTTCAATCCCTCCGGATGCCCTTCCACTTCGGCATGCCAGTAACCATCCTCGTCTTTTTGCATTGCAACGCGGACTTCTTGCTTTTCATCATCAGAAAAAAGACAAAGCTCCAATTTTTCCGCACGCGGAGAATAAACGCAGAATTCGGTGTTTCCCTCTTTTTTACGAACACCTTGGAAAGAATTTTGAGACATGGTGACGACCTTTTATGTTTGTCTGAATAACGATATATTTATTATAGTAGCATCAGCTAATGACGTCAAGATTGCATAAAGCTCCCTGTCCAAATCACTTGAAACTTTCGTCCAGTTCTGGTAATATATTTTCATATTTAACAAAAAGGACTATTCTCATGGGTGAGCGTTTAAGAAAAGCAGGACTTATTGCCACTATCGCAGCTCTTTCATTGGTTGGTAACAGCTGTCAAAAACAATCTTCTGACAGCACCACTCCCAAGAAGCCAAAAACAGAACAAGTTCCCGTCCTGCCACGTGTCAGCAATTCAACCGTCGACATTACATTTGCCGTCGATACGCTTGAACGCCCCACCGGAGCTCTTGCCTTTTGCAGCAGAGCCCAGATTGTTCGCAACTTTGTCGAAAATGATGACAGATTTGCTTTGAATCTGTCTGTGATTGCCCATGAAAACAAACATCGTGACAATTTTTTGAAAGGTCTACGGTCTTTAAAGCTCTCCCCTTTGCAATATGCTAAAATGAGCATGCACGACGAAATCTCCGCGTCAATGTGCGAACTTTTGACCAAACGTTATGAATATTTGGCCGCCGATGACAAACAAGCTTATCTTGAAAAAGCCAAAAAAGGGAAATTTTCCTATTACTTTAAAGCCGTCGCCAACGGTGATATTTTTCCCGAAGCGGGGGATAAACGCCGTCGCGAACAGGAGTGGGATTTTATCGCAAAAGAAACAAAATCCTGGTGGATGAAAGTTTACGCTCCGGTTTATCTTCCCAGCATTATCCGCATGACGGAACGCTACTTGGAAAGAATGGATCCTAACGTACCTGAAAACGTACACGATATTAACTATCAAAAAGTTGCTAAAATCGCTTACAATATCGGCGGTATCGATTTTGGCAAATACATGGGGCAAGATATTCAAATTACGGATGAACAAATCTCTCTTATTAATCAAGTAGGCCTTACTGATTTATTTCAGGATGGCAAAAAAGATTATTGCAGCCGAATTAAAATGCAAGTTAATCGCTTGAAAGAAGGGGGATATCAAGTCTCTTCGGATGTTCTTTCCCATGTTTTTGTGGCTGAAGGACTTAAAATCATGTTGAAAGGCGTCAGCGCCGATGTGATTAAACAAAATCCTGAAATTATCACAATGTGTTATAGCCGCCTCCATGAAAAATTGATAACATCTCAAAATATATCAACAATGTTTTCTCAAATCGAACAGAAAAAAACGGTTTTTGCTTTTTCATCCGAACCTCCAATTTCAGAAGAGCTTATTCGACAAATTTACTCTTATAAAGGAACGGATTTATCAAAATACGTTGAAGGTTTTAACACATTTCAACAAGGATATGGCTTGTCGCTTTTGAAGACATTTTCATCCCCTTTTTATGATGATATGATTCAAAATAATCTGAATGCCATGCGGGCAATGAGTCCTCAAGAACAAGAAGCGCCCGCCGCTTCACCCCAAAAGAAAACAACACCGCCGCGCAAATCCGCACCTCAAGTATTGCGCATCCCTAACTTTTCGCAACCGATTTTAACCGGTGCGACACAGGAACAAATTGAAGAAATTTATCAAGCGATACATGATTTCAACAACATTCCCTCCGAGTTAAAAGGGTGTAATTTGGCCAAACAAGCTTTATACCATAAAAAACAACAAACAAAATAAAAAGAAGCCGCCATTTCGGCGGCTTCTTTTTATGTTTTTAAGTTTACGGCTGTTTGAAGCATTTCATCATTAACCGTAAAGGCGTTGGCATTGCTGCTATAAGCCCTCTGGGTTATCATCATCACTCCAAACTGGTCAATCACATCGACTGTTGAACGCTCCAAAGCCTCCGGAATAATATAGGCTCCGGTCACAAAATAACTGTCACCCGTATCAGAATTAGCCTCAAACAAAGTCTGATCTATCGGATACAAATTGTCCGGCGATGTAAATCCGGTCAACGCCAACTTAGCAATGTTATGCGTATCTCCGTTGCTATACGTTGCTTTCAGAATACCGTTATCATCAATTGATGTTTTTTGCAAATCACCGCTCGCCGCACCGTTTTGCTTGACAAAGACGGTACCGACACCGCCGGCATACTGCGTCATCTCAGACAAATCCAACAAGATGTTATTAGTCGGACCATCATCCCATTGAATATCCACGGTCAGATTTTTGGGAGACACAATCTTGCCGTCTGTGTTAAAAATAACCTCACCAACACTTCCCGAAGCGGTTCCGCCTTCCACGCTGAAAGATAAATCCCATGTGTTGACCTTGCCTTCAACCTTTTTGAAAGTCATGGTTAGAGAATCGCTTTCGTGATTTTCGGCATAAACAGGAATACCATAACTGCTTGCTTCAACATCATCAGCCGGAACATTGGCAGTAATTGCCGCCGTTGTTGTGGCTCGAGCAGGAATTCTTTCCGGATAGCTCAAAATGATATCTTCCGCACTATCACTGAAACCGCCCCCCTCTAACGCGGCAAACCCCTGCACTTTCATCCCATTATGGGCAACAAGATAGGTTTGCCCTTTTATTGTTTGCGTTCCAAAATCACCGGCACGAGTATAATAAACATTATTATAAGCATCCTGCAGAGTAAAGAAAGCATTCCCGTTACCGTTAATAGCCACATCGTAGTTGCCGCCGGTTTGTTCAATCAAACCTTCTTTCTCAATCAATGTCCGGTCATAGTAACCAACCCCTTGAATATCCGCCTTGGACGAGTTAATCCCCGTATTGTTGTTTTTGACAACGGGAGAACTGCCCAAAAGCGTATAGAACATCGTCTGATTGGTTTTGTAACCAACCGTGTTCATATTGGCAATATTCGTACTCACCTGTGTGATGGCATGAGAATAAGCCTCCATACCGGTGGTCGAGGGAATAAACATACTTAGAGCCATAATCACCTCTCAATTTACATTTTCCTACAGATTAACATGCAAATTTTGTGCCATTTTGCATTATCAAAAAATTAACACCAGATGGTGTAAGATATGGTCAATTTGACAAAAAACTTGTTTTTTCTCTATTTTGTGTTAAAATAAGAGAAAGATTTGTATTGCGAAAGGATTCACCATGACCAGCAACCTGTTAAAATTTGAAACTCGCACAATGTGGGATGACAACGAAAAGCCCCAACAGAATTTGACAGAGGCTTTAGCCCAATACAGAGATTTGCTGAGCAAGGGCAATCAGGCAACTCCCGAGGAAAAAAACGCTGTCTTTGAAAATTTTAATGAAAAGCTTTTACAGGATGCCAACCAACGTTATGATACCCTTTCCGAT
>CATGXW010000076.1 GCA_949542085.1 uncultured Alphaproteobacteria bacterium | reverse complement strand
CCTGAACCTAAAACAACAATCTTCATACTTAATTCCTTGCCTTTGCCTGAACAAAACTAAACACCGGATACAAAACTTTGGCCAATCGCTGCGGAGATGTTTTTTCACGTTCCATCCCCTCAACAAATTCCCGCACTCCTCTATCTTGACGCGCTTTTTCCCTTTTCGACAAAAGCAGCATACAATCAACCATTGCATCACGATCCTTAAAATCGACATTTGCCATCATCAATTCCAACAATTCTTTTTGTGATTTGCAATCTTTCAACTTCTCACAATTTTGAAACAACGGATTAACAAACAATTTATGGACATCAGGAAATGCATTTTGAAATATTCCCTGTTCTCCCAAATTTTGCACAAAACGGGGACGATCTTCAACACGGCGCAAACTGGCAACCAATCGCGACAAACAGCGTACCTTGTCTTGCGGAACATAATGATAACCGGACTTAAATGATGCTGTAATACAATCAACCGTTTCCTGATTAACACCATTGGGAGAAATATCAAGATTATACTTTCCGCTCAGAGCCAAAAAACGGCGCAGTACATTATACGCGCCTTCTTTCTCAGGACCACTGACAATCTTAACCTCACCACGCTTAATTCCATCTATAGCGCCATAACGATCAACAACCGTATTGGTGTATGCATCCCCTCGCCGCTCAAATTGAGCATAAATTCGTTCAACGTTGTAAATACCATTATCCTCAGGATCCATACAAGAAAAATCAATCATCCCCAACTGAGGATGAGAAATAACGGCATAAATATTATGTGTTCGCATCACATCGGAAACAGCACATCCTTTACGTTCAAGATTTTGCAGTGTCCGATAAAAGCTCTCTTCATCCCTGACACAAATATCATAATCACTGATTTTAGCCTGTTCATCAACTAACGGATCAAGAACAGCGCCTCCCAACAAAAAAGCTTCCGATAAACGGGCGTCGTCCATAAACCGTTCAACACTTTTGGAAACTCGACTGGCACATTTCATGAAATTCTCCTCAAAAAAAGTAAAAAGCACACACATCTGATAAATAATCATCAGAATAAAGATACAACAATGCTTAAGTGGAATAATTTCAAGGCACTATACAACATCAAAGCAAGATGAACAGAACTAATCGCAAATAATCCCCAAAAAAACACGATAAAACACCATTTCAAAAAATTTTAAAAAAACAATAAAAAAATGCTTGCCAAATAAAAAAAAGTATCTTAGATATAGGACATCCACATTGATTGGGGTGTCGCCAAGTGGTAAGGCATCGGCTTTTGGTGCCGACATTCGTTGGTTCGAATCCAGCCACCCCAGCCAGACTTGACAAAAGCCTATTTTAGCCAGTGCTAAGATAGGCTTTCTTATTGAAATATATACATTTTTACCGTCTAATAAAATTTCGGTTATCTTCGCTCATAAATCAAATTTGTCATACCATTACTCAATCGTACATCACGCAATCTTAACTCAATCTGATGATCAACATTTTCAAAAAGACGAATACCAGAGCCTAAAAGCACAGGAATGATTGTAATATGATAGCAATCAATTAAATCCTCATCGACTAACTGCTGAACAATATTGGCTCCTCCGCAGATCCATATATCTTTTCCATTTTCTTCTTTTAAGTTTCTGACTAAACTGGCCGGATTGATGTTTACAAAGCGAATTTTATCAGAAGAGGATTGTTCATTATGAGTAACCACATAGGTGATAAAATCATTATACACCCATTCTTGCGGAGAAAGCTCGGTAACAATCTGATGATACGTCTTCTTCCCCATTAAAATCGTATCAATATTTTTCACAAACCCAGAATAAATATCATCACCACCGTTATCATCACTATGCCCTTTCAGCCAATCAACGCCACCGTCTTGATCTGCAATATATCCGTCAAGGCTCATCGCAATAAACAGGCTAACATTCCTCATCTTTATCTTACCTTTCAAAATATCAACAAAAAATCACAATGTTTTTATTTGTCACCATCCGGAAAAATCTGCACCGTCATCGCGATTTTATGCCGTTCATTTGGTTGCAAAGTAATAAAAGCATCTCCCTGATTAGCTGGCTCAACGCAAACAAATCTTTTATCCTGTCCCTCGCTCATCTCAGCCAAATCCTTATTCGGATTCCATACCACTGTGGTATTCGAGCCATTTTTCGTTATCAAAATAGTACGCTCTAAAACAGGATCCACAATTTCCACATCTCCCCGATGATTTAGAAAGGCAGCATCAAATTCGCCTTTAATCCTTAAATGACCGTCTTGCACATAAACATTGCCGTCCAAAGAGTTTCTGTATTTATACCCGTCCAAACCTTTTATTTCAACATCATCGATAGAACCAACATTAAAATATGCATGCAACGCTTCGCTAAAGCTAAACTCGGCATTCCCGTTATTAATGGTCTCCAAGCTATATTCCAGCTTATCGGTAATTTTAATAGAAAGATTAGCAATCATGTCGACATTATATTTCATATCCGGAACCAATGCTAGTTCCGCCTCTATTTTAGTTTCGTCGACAAAAACTCTTTTCAAACACCAATCGGAAAGCCTTGCAAAACCATGACGAGGCAAATAAGCATTAAGCTTTTCTTCTGCAAATCTCGGCCAGCAAACAGGTATCCCGCCCCTAATCGCCTGAACATTGTCAAACTTGTTAAAATCGCCCAGCCAAAAAACATCTTCCTTTTCCCCCTTGGGGCGATAAGATACAAGATTGCCGCTCCACAAAGAAATTTTACATTCTGCCTGTTGATTGCTCAATATTATAAAACCGTCATCTTTAGCGATCATATATCACCTCTTCCTGTTAACAATAAATATTCTCAAAAATATCATAAGCATAAAATAATTCAATACGGTTGTTTCACAAACGTATCGCCTCGGCAAGCGTATAAAATGCCTCATGCACATCAACATTTTGTTTATGCAGCAAAACACCTTCATGAGTAACAACTTGCAAAACGTATTCTCCAAAAACCATGTTTTCAAAAATAAACGAACCATCATCTTCCGGACTTTTCGACGTCGAATTTCCGGCTTTATCCGTTAAAATCACCCGATATGATGACAAATTTGCTCGACCTGTCAAATATCCTTCCAAACCACCGCGATGACTGCATTTTATCGTCAACGGATACACCGTCCCCGGCCTCAAAACCAACTTCTTTTCATCAAATTCAGGAACCAGTGCAATATCTTCAATACTCTCTTGATCCAAAGTCAAAACCGTTTTCTGATAAGGTTCTATATCGCTGATTAACACCCCTCCGTTTTCATCCGTTGTAAGCGGCTCCTGAAGTCCTGAAATTTGAATTTTTGTATTTTCCACCGGTTTCTCATTTTCATCAACAACCTTTGCATAAATCGCCGCTTGTTTGGACATTTTCGTTTCAGCATCGGTAAAAACACGACTTTCTCCGGGCACCTTACCAAAACTAAGATTATATGTCAGCATCACAGACGCGTTATTGTCTGTATCATAACTCACACCGAGATTAAGCCCTCCGAAATCAAAAATTCTTCCAGCCGAAACGGAAAAAGTGTCAACATCAGGCAAATCACTGTACTTTGACCGATAATCATGATCCCAATTAAATTGGAAATATGTATTTTTATCCCAGCGATAATCGATTTGCTGATTCAAACTCTGCACATAGCTTTCCGGACTGATATTGGTCCTCACCTGACTATGAAAGCCGAGCCTGCCGTATTGGGCCTGTAACAACAACAAGAGATAATCCGTGTTACCTTGCGGAGCCTTGCTCAAAATATTTTCAATACTGAGATTATAATAGCGCATAAAATTCGGCGACAAACGCGTGTGCAACTCCTGATATTTCTCAGCATCCTGACTATTGCGCTCCACATACGAGAGATAATACGGAACAAACAAATACGGTAAATTTCCGCTCAATCGCACTTCTGCAATATCTTTCATAAACTCATCGTTATAATAAGCGGCCGGCACCTCCATCTCGCCATAATAATCATATCTGGCAAAAATAGTACCGATTTTGACATCACCCTGAATATCAAAATGATGCCCGATATTCGCATCGGTAAAATCAAACAATGTATTATACTGCAACGACGCGCCATCATAAATATATTGCGCGCCCACCGTTCCAAACGTTTGCAAATCATAAGTGGCTGAATTATAAGTCTGGCTCAGTCCGGAAATCAAGGTCGTTTCATCGTTTAAGCCGTAATACCCCATAAAATCAATCGTCGGCTTATTCGTAGGATTCAGCCACGGCTCATTATCTTCCAACAAATAGTGATCTTTCTGATAGGCATTAAAAGTATAACCGAATTCACCTTTTTTGACCGGCGATGTTCCGGAATAAAAATTCCGCTCTTCAGTCTGTATCTCGCCATATGGTCCGTAAAAGACAAGTTTAAAACGATTCAAGCCATAATTAACAGGAATATTGGGAAACGAATATCGTCCGTTAATTCCGGCTTGCCGAAACGCAATCAGCTGATCATCCAAATAAAGTTCAACTTCCCAACCGGCAGACAACGGTCCGCTGATATCGATGGTCTTATCCGCTGATAGAACCAAATCTTTAAACGAGCTTGCAAAAACACCGCGCCCGTTAGCGCTGTTATTAAACAAGGTGGAATTATATCCGGTAATATCACCCATTTCAAAATTGACCAGATTTAGAGCGTTCTTCGGTTCATCAAGAAAAGTGCGACCGGCCGTAATGCGGGCGCGCGGACCATAATCCTTATTTTCGCTATCCCCGAAAAAAGAAGCGTAAACATCCAATCCGCCGGCCAACATTCCGGTATCCAGTTGATAAAATGAATAATTGGAGCGAGTTTCATTCTCCCCGTGCAAATCACGCACGTTAAAATTATGCTGCAATGTCAAATCCGCTACCGGCATACTCAGCTGTCGATTATCAAATTGATAATTCGCAAAAGAATCATATTCCGGATACGGCCGGATATTTTGTCGCAAGGTTTGTGATTCAAGACGTCTGGTCAACGGAAGCTTTTGCTCGGCATCAATATCCAACTGCATATCAAGCCGGTTAATGTGAAAAGTGACCTTAAGCTCTTTTTCCAGAAAAAACGTTCAAAATAAACATGTCCGCCGATTTTTTTCCAAACACCAGACGGCAGTTTATTAAAAACAAATTCATGATTCTGCCCCATAAATTGAAACAAAACCCGCCCCGACGGATAATCCGCCTTAATCTGCAAGACGGAAACCAACGCCTCCCACTCCAGATAATCACGCCCGTCAAGTGTTTCCGCAGGAACGGTTTCCTCCACAACAGCCCCTTGCACCACCGGTTCCAAATAAAGTTCTTCGGCCCGCGGGCTGCAAACCGGCAGGAAAAACCGTA
>CATGXW010000075.1 GCA_949542085.1 uncultured Alphaproteobacteria bacterium | reverse complement strand
GGTTACGGTGTAGGCAGCTGAGTCTTGATCCACTTTAGTATCGTCTTTGTAAAAAACATCGACGATAAACTGATGTGTGGATTTGGCCGAGATTAACGCTTCATAGTTTCCCTGAGGAACGACCACGGCGCGGGTGCGAATCTCCGCGTTGTCAGTTGTGTAGTTGTTCACAACGTTGCTGGTGCAAGAGTTGCGTTCAACACTTTCTACGGTTGGGACAGTCGGTTTTTTGCCGCCGTCACTTTCGATTTCACTACCTGAGCATGCGCTCAAAATCACTGTGCAGAGAACCATTATCATGGCTGCAACTGCAAACTTTACTAAATTTTTCATTTTTTTTGGGTTTATTTGTTTTTATTTAATTTAAAATGAAAAGAATCTTAGCTTTGCTGGCTAAGAGTGGGGTATCTGAATTTGCGGTTCAGACTATATCGTGATCGGACCAGTAAATAAAATATAAGTTTTCACCCATATATTTTACCTGCCTAATTATATTCAATGTAATTTGGTGACATAATGGATATTTTGTCAATTTTTAGTATACGCCAAAATTGTTAAAAATACAATAAAAACTTGTGGCGTTTAATGCAGTCTGCTCTGAGGTTCGGTGTTCTTGGAATATTTAAATTTGTGGGTAGAATCGGGGGCTTGGCATTTTTTGCTTGAAGAATCAGACAATCTGTTATAGATTCGCGGCAGTTTGAGTGGAGGAGGATTTTAAAGCTTTTTCCGTCTGCTAGGCCGATTTTGCGGTGCTGTATTCTTAGCGTTTTGCTTGTTTTCAGCGCTCCTTAAAAGGTTTTGCGATGCGAATCTCTCCTGAATCCGAATCCGTGTTTTAACCTTAATAGCTATAGGAGCTTATCAGTACCATGAGTAAATGGGTATATACATTTGGCGACGGCAAAGCTGAAGGCGATGCCAGCATGCGCAATCTCCTTGGCGGAAAAGGCGCAAACCTGGCAGAAATGAATGTTGTCGGCTTGCCTGTTCCTCCGGGATTTACCGTTACGACGGAAGTTTGCACATATTATTACAATAACAATCACACCTATCCGGCAGACCTGAAAGATCAGGTTAGAGCTGCTGTTGCAGATGTTGAAAAAATCATGGGCAAAAAATTTGCCGATGCCAACAACCCATTGCTGTTCTCGGTTCGTTCAGGTGCTCGCGTTTCTATGCCGGGTATGATGGATACCGTTTTGAACCTCGGTTTGAATGATGAAACTGTTAATGCTCTGGCTAAAGCTTCCGGCAGCGAACGTTTTGCTTACGACTCTTATCGTCGTTTCCTGCAGATGTTCTCTGACGTGGTTTTGGGTGCTGACCTCGACCTCTATGAAGAAGCTCTGGAAAATATGAAAAAATCTAAAGGCTACACTTCTGATACAGATATGACTGCCGAAGATTTGAAAGAACTGGTTAAAGAATACAAAGAAATCGGTAAAAAATTGGGTAAAGAAGTTCCGCAAGATCCTTGGGATCAATTGTGGGCCGGTATCGGTGCCGTATTCGGTTCTTGGATGGTTGACCGCGCTATCACTTACCGTAAATTGAACAATATTCCGGGTGACTGGGGTACAGCCGTTAACGTTCAAACCATGGTATTCGGTAATGCTGGCGATGACTGCGCTACCGGCGTTTGCTTCTCTCGCGACCCGGCTACAGGTGAAAATGTTTACTACGGTGAATATCTGGTTAACGCTCAAGGTGAAGACGTTGTTGCCGGTATTCGTACTCCGCAACCAATGGCTTCTAAAAACGATGGTACTTCTTTGGAAGAAAAATGGCCGCACCTGTATCAGGAATTGGTTGATGTTCGCAACAACCTCGAAAAACACTACAAAGACATGCAGGATATGGAATTCACCATCGAACACGGTAAATTGTGGATGTTGCAATGCCGTAACGGTAAACGCACCGCTGCCGCTGCTGTTCGCATGGCTGTTGAAATGGTTGAAGAAGGCCTGCTGAACAAAGAAGAAGCTATTATGCGCGTTGGTGCTGACCAATTAGACCAATTGTTGCACCCGATGTTGGATCCGAAAGCTCCGAGAAACGTTATCGCTACCGGTTTGCCGGCTTCTCCTGGTGCCGCTGTCGGCCGCGCCGTTTTCAATGCTGAAGACGCTGAAGCTTGGGCTGCAAGAGGCGAAAAAGTTATTCTTATCCGTAACGAAACTTCTCCGGAAGACATTGGCGGTATGCACGCTTCTCAAGGTGTGATTACAGCTCGCGGCGGTATGACTTCTCACGCTGCCGTTGTTGCCCGCGGTATGGGTACTCCTTGCGTTTCCGGTTCTCACGAAATTCACATCGACTATGCTAAAAAGACTATGACAACCGATAAAGGCGTTGTTATCAACGAAGGCGACTGGGTTTCTTTGGACGGTGGTAAAGGCCAGATTATCGAAGGTCAGGTTCCGACTGTTAAAGCCGACACCAACACAGGTAACTTCGGTAAATTAATGGCTTGGGTTGATGAAATCCGCACAATGGAAGTTCGCGCTAACGCTGAAACTCCGAAAGACGCTCAGACAGCTCGTGACTTCGGTGCTCAAGGTATCGGTTTGGCTCGTACGGAACACATGTTCTTTGACGCAGCTCGTATTCCTGATATGCGCGCCATGATTTTGTCTGACAACGAAGAAGGCCGTCGCGCAGCTTTGGCTCGCTTGCTTCCTTACCAAAAACAAGACTTCAAAGACTTGTTCAAAATTATGGAAGGTATGCCGGTTGTTATCCGTTTGTTGGATCCTCCTTTGCACGAGTTCTTGCCGAACACAGAAGCTGAAATGAAAGAATTGGCTGACAAGATGGGCATGACTTTGGATAAAGTTAAACAACGCGCCGCTTCTTTGCACGAAGCTAACCCGATGTTGGGTCACCGTGGTTGCCGTTTGCCGATTACCTATCCGGAAATCTGCGAAATGCAAACTCGCGCTATCATCGAAGCTGCTTTGGAATGCGCTGATGCCGGTATCAAAGTTGTTCCTGAAATCGAAGTTCCGTTGACAGGTTCTAAGAAAGAACTCGATATCGTTAAGAACATTATCGACACAACAGCTGAAAAAGTCTTCGCTGAAAAAGGCAAGAAGATTAAATATGAAGTCGGTTCCATGATTGAATTGCCACGTGCAGCCCTCAAAGCTGACGAATTGGCTCAATCTGCAGAATTCTTCGGATTTGGTACAAACGACTTGACTCAAACAACTTTGGGTATGAGCCGTGACGATACTGGTGCTATTCTTGATGAATACCGCGCTCGTGGCGTTTATGTTGCAGATCCGTTCGCTTCAATCGATGTTGAAGGTGTTGGCTGCCTCGTTAAGATGGCTTGTGAAAAAGCTCGTTGTTCTAACCCGAGCATCTGGTTGGGTGTTTGTGGTGAACACGGTGGTGATCCGGCATCTATCGACTTCTTCCAAACATGTGGTATGAACTATGTTTCTTGTTCTCCGTACCGTGTACCGGTTGCACGCTTGGCCGCTGCTCAAGCTGCAGTTCGTCACAAAGGCGAGAAGATTGAGAAATCTGGTTGCTGCTGCAAAAAATCTGCTTAATTTAAGCTAGATTTTGGAAACAAAAAGAAGGGAAGCGAAAGCTTTCCTTCTTTTTTATGCTCCCCACAGCGCCATAGCTTCTGCCTAGCCGAGCGTAACCACCACTAACAACAAGCCGTACCCAGAGAATCTAAAACAAAAAAATCCGCGGAGAGCATTCTCCACGGATTTTCATTACAAAACTTTGACCAGCTTAGCTTTCCCATTGTTTTCCTCAAAAACGGCGATTGTATCCGTCCTCATTTGAACGGGAGAAGCAGATACTTTGTAATGCGCCAACAACAAATAACTATCGTATGTTTTATTGTCGTCTAAACAAAACCACACTGTTTCGGCATTACGCCCATGAACCCAACCGGTCATAACCTTTTCGCCGGTTTCTTTGTCAAACACGTGGACTTTGGCATTCAGACCATAAAATACCCGAAGTTTCAGGTGTTCATTCTCCACCATTTCATGAGAGGGAGCAAGCAAATCGGTTCCGTTCTTGCGCAGTCCGTAATGTGTTCGCTCCAACCCGCAAAAAGTCGACGTTTTTTTGACAAGCTGTATTGAGTTTCCGCAATCAACGGTTTCAACACGCCCATTCTCCGGAATAATAATCCAAAAAAGAACGGCGACAAGCACACAGGCCAAAACGCTAAGGAATTTTTTCATATTCGTTTATTCTCGACTTGAACGAGCACAGGGCCACTGTGGTTGGCTTAACTTAATTATAATATTAATTGTATGATTGTAATCCGACAATACTTAACATTCGCATGATTGTCAACCGGCAACTAAAAATCCGCAGAGTCTCATTCTCTGCGGATTTTTAGTAAAAAACTACGGTTGTTGCTGGCTGGTAACGCCTCGATAACGATAAAAAAACGTGACTGTTTTATAGTTCTGTTCGCCATCGCTATTAAAACATTCGCTCAGCTCATAGCGGCGGTTCCCCACTCGCCTGAACACAAAACCACAAAATGTTTGACAGCCATCCTCATCATCTGAGCTGACATACCGAAAAATTTCTTCTCCGTTTTCCGTGCTGTAGACATAGACTGTCTTTTCAGACAGATTCATGAAGACAAGCAGATATACATCGGCGGGAAAAGCGACTTCATCCGCGGAATATTCAGGAGGCAAAACCACCTCGCCATCTTTGCGAATGCCATACGTCTTTTTTTCTGTTCTGAACCAATAGCTTTTGGGCTGGCTTTTGACGATCAAATCCAGATTGCCGCCAAAATTGACATATTCCGTTTGGGCAAAACCGGAAGGAATAGCGTAACAAGCCATGAGCAGAAGTAGAATAATAAGCTTCTTCATATCTCTGTTTCTCGACTTGAACGAGCGCAGGGTCTCTGCGGTTGACTTAGTTAATAAATATTAATTGTATGCTTTGATGGTGTTAATATACGTCAAAGTATCTTCGAGGTCAAGCCTGAAGACAACATAAAAAAAAGCCCCGCATTAACGGGGCTTTGGGGTTTCCGAAGAATTATTATTTCACTTCTTCAAAGTCAGCATCAACAACCTTGTCATCACCGGAGGACTGTTCTCCGGCAGATGCTCCCATATCTGCTCCGGCCTGAGCACCGGCTGCAGCGGCGTCACCTTGTTGAGCCTTATACATTGCTTCACCGAGAAGCTTGCATCAAGCTGTCTGTTTTTTCTTTGATAACAGCCAGATCTTCAGCTTCCAAAGCTGTCTTCAAAGCATTCAGCTCAGTTTCAATCTGGCTCTTTTCTGCCGGACTGACTTTATCTCCGTGTTCTTTCAAAGTTTTCTCGGTTGCATGAACCAGAGATTCACCTTGGTTTTTGGCTTCAACCAACTCTTTTTTCTTCTTGTCGGCCTCAGCATTTGCCTCAGCGTC
>CATGXW010000074.1 GCA_949542085.1 uncultured Alphaproteobacteria bacterium | reverse complement strand
AATTTTGATAGTAATCTGAAAGAAAAACTGGGACTGAATTTTGCCGCTTTAAATGCACCGTATATTAAAGGCGCTATTCCCACCAAGGCTGTTATCACCACCTATCCTGAAGATAGAACAGAAGTTGATATCACCGCTAATTTGCGTCCGGCGGGAATAGACTATTCCTTTTTAGGTTTTAAGAAAAAATCAGGAGTTGACGGCACTGCGGAAGTCAAACTTATTTTCAATAAAGATAAGGAGTTGCAGGTTCCGTCATTTATGTTTAGCAAACCTGACTTTAATCTTAAGGGGAAGGTCTCCCTTGATAAAAATAAAAACGTCAAATCCATCAATATTTCATCAATAAAAGGGCCGAAAACATCAGCTTCCGCACAAATCGACTTTTTAACGTCACCTGAAGAAAAAATCAAAATAACTGTTTCCGGCAATAGTTATAATTTGTCAGATTTCTTTGAGCGGGATGAGGATGATGTTCGTGCGGCAAAGGAGCGCCGAAAAAAATTAAGAGGGCAGAAAGCTCCTGAAAATGAAGATGACGATTGGGAGAAATCAAAAACCGCTGACATTAATGTTGCCGTGAATAACTTGTGGACGAACAATAATGTGGCTATTCATAATTTTGCCGGAAATGCCAAGATTGTTCACGGAAAAGGGATTGAAGAAATCCACATGATCGGAAACTTCCCGTCATCAAAGCGCAATAAAAATAAAAAAGCGCAACCCTCCCGCCTCAAACTGGACTACACGCCACGCCCCGGCAATGAGCATGTTTTGGCGATAGAAAGTAATGACGCCGGTTCGACAATGAAGTTCTTGCGCCTATATGACAACATGCGGGGAGGGACATTGACAATTAACGCTCGTCGTGATGAGGATAAACGGATTGTCGGTCACGCAAAAATCAGAGATTGCAATATTTATAATACGCCGGTATTGGCAAAATTGTTGACCGTGGCGTCTTTCACGGGAATGTTGGACTTGTTGAGTGGAGACGGTATTGCTTTTTCGCATTTTGATGCTCCGTTTGAATACCGGAATAATGAACTCAAAGTGACGGATGCCAAAGCGTTTGGTAATGTTATGGGAATTACCGGCAGCGGCACCTATGATACGCGTTTGCAGGAATTTGACTTTAAAGGGCTGATTGCGCCGGCATATGGATTAAACACGTTTTTAGGGAGTATTCCGATTGTGGGTAATTTGCTGAGCGGCAAAGACGGAACGGTTTTTGCGGTCAATTATACGATTACCGGCGATATAGATGATCCGAATGTTGATATTAATCCTTTGTCGGCATTGAGTCCTAATTCGGTAAAAGATTTATTTGATGACAGTAATGAAAAAAGATAAACAGCTGAAAATCGGTTTGGATTTTCATGGCGTGATAAGTACAAGACCTCGGTTTTTTGCTGATTTTTCGGCGGAAGCTTTAGGAAGAGGATATGAAATCCATGTTATTACCGGTGGACCGGAAACGCTTATTCGTGATGAATTGAAGCGTTTGAGCATAGACTATACGGCAATTTTTGCGATTATGGACGCTTACAAAGATTGTCCGGCCGTAGCCACTTATCGTGACGGCGAACTTCATATTGATGATAAGGTTTGGAATATGGCCAAAGCTGAGTATTGTCGCAATCATGGAATTGATTTGCATATTGACGACAGCAACGCTTACGTCAAATGGTTCACGACACCATATTGTCGATACGGTAACGGATGTTGTTTGACCAACAAAGGATATGTTCTGGATTTTAACAAACCAGCTACGATGGTCATTGATTCTATTGAAAAAGCGTTATTTTTTAACGAATAAAGAAGACATGCTCTGACTTTTTTGTAAAAGCTTCATCATTCTGTCAATGTTTTTGATGTTATTGCTGGCAGATTTGGAGGCAATGAGACGATGCGCATACCTAAAGCGCTCGTCAATTCCGATATGGCTGGTAATCTTTTGATTAAGTTCTCTGAGAGAAGCTGTCTGTTTGCTAAAATCAATATTCTGCACCATAAATATCTCCATCATTATAAGCGTAATAACATAAATATGAGGGCGACACGGACAATTGTCAAGCCTAAAGAAATTTGTTCATATCGTACATGGCAACATCCTTAAATAAGCATAATTTGTTTGCTTTTGTTTTGCCAACATGCTACAATAAAAGTGGTGTTTGGATTTTTATGTTTTAAGAGGAGTTTATCATGAAACGATACTATCTTTTAGTAGCGTCGTTGCTGTGCATATTCATGGCAACGCAGGGAGCTGCCAAAGTGACATGGCTACCTGATTATCTTGGCGATAACAAGAGTTATGGCAATAAGCGAGTTGACAATGGCGGTAAGGATGTCGTTGCATTTGCATGTGCCACATATGGTTATGCTGACAGCTGTGCATCTCCCAAAACGGGAACAGTGGTAAAAATAGCGGGACACGATTGCTATAAAGATTGCAAATGTCCTTCAACATTTAAATATACGATATTAAATTGTGCCGCTCCGGCAGTATTAAGCGGGAGCAGTTGTTCGGAGGGAGCGGCAACATTATCGTTCGGAGTGGAACTTCAATCAGCATCCAGAACAGCAACAGTATTAGAGACCTCAACGAATAAGAATTTATCATCAGGAACGCTACCTACTTTGAAAAAAAGTATTTCAAAGTATACGCAATGTGTCTGTCCTGATGATTATGTAACCACAAAACTGACGAATGCGACTTGTGAAAGTTGTACCGTGGGAGGTGCGACAAAATACAAATGTACCTGCAATAGCGGTTATAGTTTAAGCGGTGGTCGGTGTGTTGCGCAGTGCACGGATTATCCTTTGACTGTTTGCCCGACCAATGGAACGTGTTCTAGTTGTCCGGAAAATAGCGGCAAAAAAAGATTAGACAGTTGCGATACGGCAAAAGGATGGACCAAATCAGGCAACACATGTGTTGCAACACCATGTCCGAACGGCTACACCGCTGGGGTGACAACCTGCACCAGTGGCAGTACAAAACCGGATTATTCTCAAAGCGGTTGGTCAGGCGGACAACCGTGCGGTATGTGTAGTTGTAAGAGCATCAACACAAACTGCACCGCGGCTAACTATCCTGTGACAGCAATACCGGCCAATGCGACGAAGAATACCGAGTGTAGCACTGGTTGCGGCTCTGAAAAAGTGACAAGATACACTTTCACGTGTAATGCCGGCTATGTTCAAAGCGGTAATACCTGTGTTAAGGATTGTTCGGATTACACATTAACATCTTGTCCGGATAACGCCAACTGCACACAATGTGACGGTAAATATAAAATGGGCGATTGTAAGAGCGGGTATTATAAGGTTGAAGATACGTTAACCAGTATAACATATCCGGGGTTAACCAATACATCAAATTCCGAAAGCTCATCAAAATATTCATGCTGGTCTTGTAATGGAACATTACTTGATCAAACAGCCACTTGTCCGGCGGGGACTATGGGGGTGACCCGAGTAGGTGCTGTCGATAAGATCTGTTGTATGACCTGTTCTGATTCATTCAATCTTGATGCTTGTCCGGAAAATGCTGTTTGTAATGAGTGTGGCGGTAAGTATAATTTCAAAAAATGTAATGAGGGACATTACAAAATCGTTCAGAAATCAATAATATCTAATTCATCATCAGATGGAAAGATCTCATGCGAATATTGTAACGGAACCTTAGTTGCTTCATCATCATCTTGTGCGTCAGGATACATGGCCTTGTTTTCTAGTGGTGATTTAAAGTGTTGCGTAAAAGGTAACAGTGGTACAACAGGCGGTGACAAAGTAAGGTGTCCGGATCAGTCTAGTTTTGATGGCAAACATGTTATCTATCAGCAGCTTGATTTAAATCAGAAGTCTTATGTTGCGTGGACAAGCTTCCCCCTTAAAACTGGTGAAACATGTGCGCAATTTAAGGATCGCATAATAAATGAATGTGGCCTTAAAGCGGATATTAACTGTAGTCATTGTATTTGTGAAACTTGGGGATATATCCAAATGTGCAATGGTTCCATGGGTATGTCAACAGAAGGTGGATGCAGTGGTTCTGGAGGAGCAATAACGATACAATAGTCGATAATTGACAGTACAAAAGCCCCAAGGTGGATTTATCCTTGGGGTTTTAATTTTTTTATTGTTTTTGTTTACGATTTATTCAGTTCTTTACGCTAAGACAAAAGGGGAAAAACAAAGAGTATCGCCTGATGATTACGGAAGAAATTGTTCATATCAAAGGACTACCCAAAAAACTGATTGTTTTTTTGCATGGCTACGTGCATTGCGCGGAGTCTGTCAATCACCGCATTTCCTGCCTCTGTGATAATCTGAATGACTATGCGATTCATATTCCGCAAGCGCCTCAAGCTTGTGAAATTCATGAAGACAAACGTCAGTGGTATTCAATGCATCGCTTTGACGCTGACGACATGCGCCGCCAGGTTCCGACGATTGAAGAGTGTGTCGCGATTTATGATAAAATGACGTTAGGATTGCAACAGGCTTATGACGAGGTTGCTCCTTATATTGAGCAGACTTTGCTGGAGTATGGGTTAAATTGGAGCGATGTTTATCTTTGCGGTTTTTCTCAGGGCGCCATGGTTGCGCTTTACACTGGCATGATGTTGCCGCAACAGGTGCGTGGCGTTATCAGTTTCAGTGGTATTCTTGCCGGCAAAAGCCATGTTTGCAAACATGCCGAAAGCAGACCCGATACGCTCCTCATTCATGGCAACCAAGATACCTACGTCCGCTTTGAGGCTCAGGAGTATACTCGCCAGCAGCTTAAAAACTTAGGTTGTTCAGTTAAGACTGAAATCATCGACGGTGGCTTGCATGCCATTTCTGAGGAAGCCCAGCAGGCGGCGGTCAGTTTTATTAAACAACAGGAAAAAATTAGAAAAACGGCTTAGCGATAATCAATCCGTTGTTCTGTACCAGATTATTTTTCTCTCTGGCGATTTTGTATTCGGAATCTTGCCCCAGATTACGCTCATAAATTTCGCCAAAATTGCCGAGTTCTTTGATAACCTGCCGAACCCATTGCGGATGAAGCCCATAAGATTCCCATAATTGCGGATCAATACCGAGCAAATTGCGGGTCGACCCGTTTGTCACGCCGATAAATGCGTCAATATTTTTAGACGTTATGCCGGTTTCCTCGGCTAATGACAGAGCGTTGAAAATCCATTTGATGATAATCCGCAAAGAGGCGTTTTCTCTTGATGTGTAAGCATAAACCGGACGATAGGAAATCACTTCCGGTAACAACTCATAGGTGTTGTTGGCGCTGACAATCATTGCCGCCACACCGCGCAGATATATTTCGTTGGCGCTGAACAATTGGCAGCGTTTTAGAAAAAAAGCCGCCTTGGCTTGTTCCAGACTGTAGGCCTGGGGAAGCTCCTCCAAAGGAAGCGGTTCCGGCTTCCCTCCGCAGCCGGAGA
>CATGXW010000073.1 GCA_949542085.1 uncultured Alphaproteobacteria bacterium | reverse complement strand
GTTTGAATGCCCTGAATAGCGGTCAGAGTGAAGAAGCGATTGTCAAGTTTACAACCGTCTTGTCTAAATTTCCTAAACATAAGTTGGCCGGCAATGCCCAATATTGGATGGGGGAAGCCTACTATGCCAAGAAAGATTATGCCAAAGCGGCAGTTGCTTTTGCTAAAGGGTTTGAGCAATATAAAAACGGTACAAAAGGAGCCGATAATCTCTTGAAGCTTGGTATGTCCATGGAGCAATTGAATAAAAAAGACGAGGCTTGCGCCGCTTATACCAGTTTGCCGAAAGAGTTTCCAAAGGCTGAAAAGACAATCAAGGACAAAGCGGCTAAAGCGGCTTCCAAGTTAAAGTGTAAATAAGTTTGCCGTGAATAAATTTTTTGAAGCATATTCTTTGAAAAGTGATGTTGTCGCCGCCGCTGTTTCCGGCGGCGCTGACTCATTGGCGCTGATATTGCGTCTGCATGATTGGGCAAAAACACATCAGGTGAAAGTTATTGCGTTGACGGTTGACCACCGGTTGCGTCTGGAATCCAGAGCCGAGGCTGAATATGTCGCTCAGCTGATGCGACAACATGGAATCGAACATCATATTTTGATTTGGGAAGGCGAAAAGCCGCAAAGTGATGTTGAAGCCGAGGCACGAGAAGCTCGCTATGATTTGTTGTGCGGGTGGTGTCATCAACATGGGGTGACGACTTTGGCGGTGGGGCATCATTGTCGTGATCAAGCCGAAACGTTTTTGTTGCGTTTGCAACGGGGGAGCGGCTTGTATGGTTTAAGCGGTATTCTTCCGGTAACCAATCGTAACGGAATCGAGATTATCAGACCGCAATTGAATGATAATCCCGATGATTTGAAAGCCTATTTACGGGAGCGGCAAATTGAGTGGGTGGAAGATCCCTCCAATCAATGTGAAGATTATCAGCGTGTGCGGATGCGCAAGTTTTTGCCGCAGTTGGAGCAGAGAACCGGTATTTCGGTTCAGCGCTTGGCTGAAACCGCCGCTGTTTTAGCTCGTACCCGTTCTTATTTTGAAGATAAAATTGCTGGTTTAATCGCCAATCATGTGCGGTGGTGGCACGGAGCGGCGGTGTCTGTATCCCGCTCGGTTTTGTTAGCGCAACATGAAGAAATTCGCTATCGTTTGTTGTCGGAATTAATTATGAGAATCGGCGGACAAACATATGCGCCGGAAGCGGATGAAGTTTTACGTTTGAGCTGGTATTTGGAAAATCCGGATTTTAGCGGTTGTACCCTCGGACATTGTGAGATTTTTGAAAGTCGTAACAAGCTTTGGATTGTGCCGGAAGACCGCTCAGCCAAGGTGATGACAACGGCAGAATGGGATAAATGCTTGAAATCTGTGCCGCAGTATGCTAAATCTAATCTGCCCTATAAAGTCAGACGGGCGATTTATAATCAGGTAATGAAGTAAGACAATGGCCAAAAAAGAGAAAAAAAGTGATTTTATTTCCACCGGTATGGTTGCACAAAACCGTCGGGCCAATTTTGATTATCTGATTGAAGAAAAATTCACGGCCGGATTGGAACTGACCGGTACTGAGGTGAAATCTCTGCGTCTTGGTCATGCCAATATCAATGATGCTTATGGAATCGAGAAAAACGGCGAAATCTTTATGTCGAACATGTTTATCGCCGAATATGCCAACAAAGGTTATTCTTCTCATCCGGAAAAACGTGATCGTAAACTTCTCTTAAAAAAGAAAGAAATCATTGATATCATCAACGCTCTTTCTCGTAAAGGTTCAACTCTCGTTGCCATTCGTCTTTTCTTTGATGCCAATGGTCGAGCCAAGCTTGATATAGGTCTCGGGTGCGGCAAGAAAAACTACGATAAGAGGGAAGCGATTAAAGATCGTGACTGGAAGATTCAGAAAGCGCGTATAATGGCCGGTTAATACAGATTTTTCAAGATGAAAGTGTCCTTACGTACGTTTTTGTACGCTCCGGTACTTTCCCTCTCAAATCTTATTACCCGTCGCATTCTCCGCACTTTTCGAGTTTGTGTCGGAAGCGCGTATAATGGCCGGTTAATCCCTCAGTGCGGGAAATGTGTATAATGGCCAGCTAATACAGGTTTTGCGAGTTGGCGAAATGCTCATTTACGCTTTAGTAAACTCCGCTTTAATCTTATTATCCGTCACATTCTCCGCATTTCTTCCAGTTCGTGCAAAGGTAAATTGTAATATTTTTTTCGGGTTTGTGTAAAGTTAATCCTAATGCAATTTTTGCGAGTCTTAACCGATTTTTTAGAATCTTTTACTAGACTTGCGGCATAACAAAAAGGTTTACAACTCTCTGTCGGGGAGTTGTAGTGTTATATTTTATTGGATTAATCTTAAAGGAATCGAATATGATTAGCTTGAAAAAAATTAGCGGATTTGCATTTGCATTTTTGCTAACTCTTGGCGTCCTATCCGGAAATGCCATGGCTTCTGAAATCGATCTGAACATTCCGTCCTTGGATGTTGCTTACAACATCTTTGGCTGGGCCGTTACCGGATCGCAACTCCTGATGTATGGCATCGGCATTTGTGCCTTTGGTATGCTCTTTGGTTTGGTCGAATTTATCAAAATCAAAAGAATGCCGGCACATAAAGCAATGCTCAACGTTTCAAACACCATTTATGAAACCTGCAAAACCTATATGAAACAGCAGGCTAAATTATTGGTGGTTTTGGAATTGTTCATTGCCGCTTGTATTTTCTATTACTTCTTTTACCTGAATGCTACTCCGCTACCGAAGGTTTTGACGATTTTGATGTGGTCTGTCTTGGGTATTTTGGGGTCTTATGCCGTTGCATGGTTCGGTATGAGAATTAATACTTACGCAAACTCCAGAACAGCCTTTATGTCTTTGCGCGGCAAACCGTTTCCGGTTATGAGCCTGCCTTTGCGTTCCGGTATGTCTATCGGTGTTTTGCTCATCTGCGTTGAGTTGATTATGATGATTGCCATTTTGCTGTTTGTTGACCGTGTTAACGCCGGCGCTTGCTTCATCGGTTTTGCTATCGGCGAATCGCTCGGTGCTTCCGCTTTGCGTATTTGCGGCGGTATTTTCACAAAAATTGCCGACATTGGCGCAGATTTGATGAAAATCATTTTCAAGATTGATGAAGATGATGCTCGTAACCCAGGTGTTATTGCTGACTGTACCGGTGACAATGCCGGTGACTCTGTCGGCCCGACAGCCGATGGCTTTGAGACCTATGGCGTGACCGGTGTGGCTCTCATCAGCTTTATCGTTCTCGGTGCCGGTATGATGTATATGCCGGACGGCGCTTTGGCTTTGATGGATGGCGGTATTGACATTCAAGCTCGCTTAATCGTTTGGATTTTTGCAATGCGTTTGTTGATGATTTTGACATCTATCGTTGCTTATTGGATTAACTCCAGAGTTTCCAAACTCATCTTCGGCAACAAAACATCTTTCAATTTTGAAACGCCGCTGACAAGCCTGATTTGGTTGACTTCAATCATTTCTATCTTGGTTACATTCGGTGTTTCATATGTTATGATTGGTAACATGGGCGAAGATTTGTGGTGGAAACTTTCCGTCATCATCAGCTGTGGTACAATTGCCGCCGCATTGATTCCGGAATTTACAAAAATCTTTACATCTTCAAAATCAAAACATGTTGATGAAATCGTTAATGCCAGCCGTGAAGCAGGTGCTTCTCTGAATATTATTTCAGGTATTGTCGCCGGTAACTTCTCTGCTTTCTGGCAAGGTTTGGTTATGGTCGGTTTGATGGCTGTCGCTTTCTTTACCGCTCGTACCGGTTTGGATGCCTATATGGTTTATCCGACAGTCTTCGCTTTTGGTTTGGTGGCTTTCGGTATGCTCGGTATGGGGCCTGTCACCATTGCGGTTGACAGCTATGGTCCGGTGACCGATAATGCTCAATCTGTTTTCGAATTGTCTCAGATTGAAAACATTAAAGGCATCAGCAAAGAGATCGAAAAAGAATATGGTTTCAAACCGAACTTTGAAGGCGGTAAGCACTATTTGGAAGAAAACGATAGTGCCGGAAACACCTTTAAGGCCACAGATAAGCCGGTTCTTATCGGTACAGCCGTTATCGGTGCGACGACCATGATTTTCTCAATCATTTTGTTGCTCAACTTGCAACTTAACCTGTTGGAACCTGAAGTTCTGTTCGGTATCATTTTAGGCGGTGCCGTTATTTACTGGTTCTCCGGTGCTTCCATGCAGGCGGTTTCGACCGGTGCTTATCGTGCGGTTAACTACATTAAGGAACACATCAAACTGGATACGGCTAAAGCCGCTTCGGTTGAAGATTCCAAGAAAGTGGTTCAAATCTGCACTTTGTATGCGCAGAAAGGTATGTTCAACATCTTTATTGTGATTTTCTCTTTCACAATTGCGTTTGCATGCTTTGATGCCAACCTGTTTGCAAGTTATTTGATTTCCATCGCGGTCTTTGGTTTGTTCCAAGCTCTGTATATGGCTAACGCCGGCGGTGCATGGGATAACGCCAAGAAAGTGGTTGAAGTTGACTTGAACGAAAAAGGAACTGATTTGCACAGCGCCGCTGTTGTCGGTGATACTGTCGGTGATCCGTACAAGGATACTTCTTCAGTTGCTTTGAACCCGATTATCAAGTTCACAACCTTGTTTGGTTTGCTGGCTGTTGAGATGGCTGTTGCCGCTCCTCGCTGTGTGGCGATGGGTGCCGGTATTGCCTTCTTCCTGTTGGGCTTGTATTTCGTGTGGCGGTCATTCTACTGCATGCGAATCGAACCGAAAAAGGTTGACTAAGCATAGTCGATAAAAAAAGATCCCCTCGCTGAAAGGCGGGGGGATTTTTTTTATAATTCGCATTGTCCGTTGAGGTGGTGGTCCAGACGATCTTCTTTCAAGCCGGCCGGATCTTGGTGGATGATAACTTGAGCATTAGGATAAGCTTTTTGCAGCTGTTTTTCCACTTCGTCACTGTATTGGTGAGTGGTTGATAAGGGGAGGGAGCCATCCAATTCTAAATGCAGCTCAAAAAAATAAGCGCCGCCAAGGTCGCGGGTGCGTAAATCGTGCATTCCGTAAACATTGGTGCAAGACATAACGATTTTGCGGATGTCTTCGCGAATTTCGGTGCTGAGTTCTTTATCCATCAGCGTTGCCATGGCGTCTTGAGCCAGTTGCCATGCGTTGATGAGAAGGTAAACAGAGATAATAACAGCAATGATGGTGTCAAACCAATTGATGTCAAAAAATTTGACGACAATCAAAGTCAAGATGATGGACAGGTTGGTCATAACATCAACAGTATAGTGCGCAGAATCAGCGCTGATGGCTTTGGAATGCGTGCGGGCGGCAACGTATTTTTGGTACAGAATTAAAAGAACAGTCATCACTAAACTGATAATCATGATGAGAATACCGATACCGGTTTCGTTGATGGGACGCGGAGAAAATAAACGGTCAATTCCGTCATAAAGAATAAATATACCGGAGCCGGCGATAAAAGCGGCTTGTATC
>CATGXW010000072.1 GCA_949542085.1 uncultured Alphaproteobacteria bacterium | reverse complement strand
GAAGCGGTGTCTCTCTGGATGAAAACGTCCGTTTCACCAACCTCAACGGCAAAACAAAAAATCCGCTGAAAAATGCCTATCGTTTCTTGCGCCAAAACCTGTCTGTGCCATGTTTCCGTTTTTCCAAACTCATCAAAAAAGAAAAACCGGATGTCATTATCTGTTACTTTCCGATAGACTTGTTCAATGTCACGTTCTTGCAAAAACACAACATTCCGGTAATCATGATGATGCATTGCTATCCACCTGCCATGCTTGGCCGTTTTCAAAAAAAATCATGGTTAAAACGCTTAGCATATAAACATTGCTTTTCTAAAGTTGACGTTTTTCAGGTATTGATGAAATCATATGAAAAAACAATCGCCCCTTTCTATCCGGTCAAAAAAGCGGTAACCATTCCTAACGAGGTTGTTCAAATTCCACTGGAGCAACAAGCTGACTTATCTGTTGAAAAGAAAAAAATCATCTATATCGCCAGAGTTGAAAAGGCCGGCAAAAGGCAGCATCTCATTGTTGAAGCTTTTGGTCGTATTGCCAAAGACTTTCCCGATTGGCACGTCGAATTCTGGGGGTTGGAAAAATATCAAAAATACAATCAGGAACTCCTCAATCTAGCCTCACAATACGGAGTGGAAGATCGTGTTCACATCTGCGGTTATCATCCTTGTATTCAAGATGTTTACCGTGAAGCCGATATTCATGCTTTTCCAAGTCTGCATGAAGGATTTTCTCTCGCTTTGGCTGACGGGATGGCCATGGGATTGCCCAGCCTCGGCTTTACGGAAACCCCATCCGTCAACGAACTGATTATTGACGGACATAATGGTTTTCTGGCCGAAAACCTTGATGACTTTACCAACAAATTAAAGATATTGATGGAAAGCAAGGAGCTACGCCAAAAACTTGGCCGCAATGCTGTCGAAGACATGAAAGCCTATACACCTGAAATCGTTATCGGAATGTGGGACAAACTAATTAAAAAAACCGTCAGCAAAAAAAATTAAAACCATCAACAAAGCAACGCCCTAAGTGACTAAATTTTTCTAAAAAGAGATTGAAACAAATGTTTAAATCTCTTTTTCAACGGAACAAAGGCTGACGACATATAAGAGAGACGGCGAGCAACCAAAGGTGCGACAACAGCCAAACGCTCATTATATGTTTTTTGACAGTACCGACGAAAATATTCCTTTACCCATGCTTTACTATGCTCTTTTTTGACATAACCCACCAATTCGGAAGGAATATTCCAACCATACTTCCGCCCAAACCTTGCAAAACTTTCAGTAACTCCGAGTAAAATAGGACCGGTTGAATGATCAACAGGAAACGGATTCATCTCAGCACCAATATCATACCAATCTGCACCAATCGCCTGATGAACAAGCATCTGGGCAGATAAAGGTACATCACTTCGCTCACAGATAATCGATTTAACCCTTGGTTTAGCAAACAACTCCAAATGAGTTGCTGTTCCGATAACACCAGCCACCTCATCAGCTCCTCGGATATACTCAATTTGCTCCCGCAATGATAATCTTTCCGGATAAACAACATGATACCCATTCAAACCAAAAACTTTCTCAATATGTTCTTCCCCCAAACAATGAGAGCCTTTGGTAAATTTCGTCCGAGACAAATAAATTTTCTTTTTATCTTTGGGCTCTACTCGCGAAGCTATTTCTTGAAAAGGAAGCAAAAACTTCTCATTAAAAGAAACACTGATAACACCACTGGCTTCAGGAACATAAACTTTTGAAAAACGTTTAGGCTCTCTCAAAAAATGTATTTTATCACGAGCAATCCCCAACAAATCCATAAATTCCCAAAACTGCGGCAAAACTTTTTTCGAATGTTTTAACGGCAAAAAAACAATATCCAGATTTTTATCCCGATTTTCAATCCAGTACCACAGACGATTTGTTGTTTCCAAAAGAAAATGCCCGAAATGCTGCATCAAAACCCCACCATAAAGCACTTCTTTATTCTCAAAGACAACTTCGTCCGGACAATCATATCCTTCCAACATCGCACCATCATGAGTATTACGAACATGTTGAGACTGAACGACAAAATTGCCATTATCATCAATCACTCCGCCTCGAAAAAAAGCCTTTCCGTCACCATCAGCAAATTTTTGCGCAGGCAACACAACCGCGTCATCAACAATACGACACTGCGGCTGTCTCGCATCAAAGAAATCCTTTACGGCTTGCTTCTCAAAAGCCTCGACAACACCATCGTCCATATATAAACGAGAACCAATCTCCAGATGCTCCATAACACCCACCTTTAACAACTAAAACGTCAAAAGTGTAACGCAACTAACAGAGGTAATCAATCAAATTTTGCCGCTTATCGACAAACTAAACCAGAAAAGCTAAAAATGAGAACGCAAAAAGCGCTTAATATCCACTTTCCAAAACAAAAAGCGAGGAAGTTTTCCACTTTTAATACGCAACCATTTGCGACATTGTTTGGGTGAAAGGCGCATTCCCCAATTTTTCAACTCAACATCCGCCACGACCTGCTGTGCTCTTGGTAAAATTTCATGACGCATTTCCGGAGGAAGTCTTTTGCAAACCAACTTAAAATATTTATCCAAGCTATCCATATAAGCAACAAAATACTGCTCAAACTTTTCATGGCGCACCAGCCCTTCTTTAATAACCTGAGCCAACGTGAGAGCATCTAATGCTCTGGGCGTCATTTTCTGCTTAGTAATAGAACCGGAACGGATAAAATAATTATAACCAATCTGATTAAGGGCATATCCCCGTCCAAACAAAACCTCATATTCCCAAAGAAAAGCATTGTCTTCATAATATATACCTGCAGGAAAGCGAATACCATTACCAATCAAATCTTTGCGCCGATAAAGCTTATTACAGGGGGAACCATAGCAACGATTAAAATCACTGATATTCGTTTCATTCACATCAAACAAGCCTTCCAACACAAACGGTTCCGGAACAGCCTTGCCGTTCTCGTCAACATGCTGAGTACGAATTAATACAAAATCAATATCTTTCGTTTCCAAAATATTTTTCATGGATGAAAACATATCTGCTTCCACCCAATCGTCGGCATCAACAAACCCGACAAACTCCCCCTGTGCAACAACCATACCGGCATTACGAGCAGCTCCGGGCCTTCCGTTCTCCTGATGAATAACCTTGATCTGTTTATATTTAGCAGCATATTCATCACAAATTATTCCCGAACTATCGGTTGAACCATCATCGACCAAAATAATCTCAATATCCCACTCATTTTGCGTCAACAGACTCTCCACACATCGGGAAAGATATTCCTCAACATTATAAACCGGCACAACAATACTAATCATCTCGCCCTCCATAGCAAAAATAATAAAGTACCGCGCAGCTTTGTCAACAATGAAAAACCCCGTATAAACAAAATAATTGTGAAAACGGGCTTGCATTTGTCCGCTGCTTCATATACGCTGATTACAAATATTAATAGGAATTTAACATGGCAAATAAACACTGATGAAAAATCTCGAATATACAGTACAAAGTCATAACGGATATGCTTATTGGTTATACAACGACATGACCTTAACAGACTTCCCCCCTCACACACACAATTAAAACCACAAGCGAAAAAAATGTTGTCACAAAGAATCAAAAACAAATTTAACGACCTTTACATGGTCAAAAACTATCGCAAAATTTTGCCATACGTAAAGCCGTATTGGGTACGAGCGTTGATTGCCGTTTTAATCACTATTCCTATCGGGTCAATGGACGCGGTTATCGCCTGGTCTTTAAAACCCTACATGGATGTTGTCATGCTGGAACAACGGGCGACAACTACTCAAGCTGCACTCATTCCGGTTTTGATTATTGTCTTCAGCTCCCTGCAAAGCCTTTTGAACTATACCGCAACGTATCTCAATACATGGGTCGGCCAGAAAATCGCTCAAGGCGTAAAAATAGACCTGTTCGATAAACTCATGCATTACAATGCTGCCTTTTTCGATAAAATGAACTCCGGAGATGTACTGTTCCGTTTTAACAATGATGTTGATATGGCTTGCAGCGGTTTGCTATCCAACCTTAAACTTTTCACAACCAGAGTATTTTCTTCCATATCATTAATTGCCGTTTTGTTTTACAATTCTTGGCAATTAGCCATTGTCGCAGTTATCGTGTTAGCCGGAGCCTTATACCCATTAACTACGGTAAAACGCAAAATTAAATCCGTTATGGATAAAACAATCTTTTCCGGCGCGGCGGTCATGACACACTATAATGAAACATTTAATGGCAACCGTATTGTAACCTCCTACAATCTCTATGATTACCAAAACCAGCGTTTCCAAGAAACACTGCGTTCTGTTTTCAAACTGGGAATGAAAATGATACAACGCACCGGCATGATGTCTCCGCTGATGCATTTCATCGTCTCGTTGGGTATTGCCGCTGTTATCTGGTTAGGAAGTTACCTCATCGTAACCAAACAGATTAGCCCCGGAAACTTTGTATCATTTATTACCGCCTTAATCATGCTTTACAATCCCATCAAATCTATCGGAAATAACTTCAATTCCGTACAAATGGCATTAATGGCAATGGAACGCGTCTTCGGGCTTTTGGAAACGGTTCCGATTATTCACAACAAACCCGATGCTAAAAAATTAGAAAAAGTAAAAAAGACAATCGAATATAAAGACGTTTGCTTTGAATATAATCCAAACAAACCTATCCTCAAAAACATTAACCTCAAAATCACTTGCGGACAAACAATCGCTTTTGTTGGCAACTCCGGAGGCGGAAAAACAACATTGGTTAATCTCCTACCTCGTTTTTATGACCTCAAATCCGGACAAGTTTTAATCGACGGACAAGACATTCGAGATTTGGAACTGAATTCATTACGCGACAAAATCGCCATCGTTTTTCAGGATAATTTCCTGTTTGCCGGAACCATCAAAGAAAACATTCTTCTCGGCAGAACCGATATCAGCGATGAAAAACTGAATAACGCTATTAAATGTGCTTGTCTGGAAGAATTTATCAATAGTTTGGATAATGGACTGGATACTCAAATCGGAGAACGTGGTGTATTACTTTCCGGCGGACAAAAACAACGTATTGCCATTGCCCGTGCTTTCATCAAAGATGCGCCTATTGTCATTTTAGACGAAGCAACATCAGCGTTGGATAATAAATCTGAAGCCGTTGTTCAACAGGCTATCGATAATTTAATGAAAGACCGCACCGTATTTATCATCGCTCACAGACTATCAACAGTTCGGAATGCGGACAAAATCGTTGTCGTCAACTATGGTGAAATAGTGGAAACAGGAACTCACGAAGAATTATTGGCAAACGACAATTCTGTCTATGGAGCCTTATACAAAACCCAGATTAAATAACCCCCTCATATTTATTGTAGCCTCCTAGTTCTCCACAGAAGTATATCACAGCGCTAATATTTAGGACCTCCCGCCGACTGTTGTTTTTCTCCATTTTTTAATGCAGCTGGAGTGTTGGATGTCATGACAGGCACCACGACCTA
>CATGXW010000071.1 GCA_949542085.1 uncultured Alphaproteobacteria bacterium | reverse complement strand
CGTTGATTTCCGGTATGTAATTAAAATCTTTATTTTAAAATTTTAATCCTGCTGTAATCCCCGTTTCATAAATATCTATATTGTTAATAGCATACATTTATTACGTGTGAAAAACTAAAATTTGTATTTTTCACCACCAATATTTTATAGACAAAATTTCAATTTATGCTAAAATAAAAAAGATAATAAAAAAATGAAGGGCGTTCCAATGCTATCTATCAAGGATTATATGAGAAAAATCCTATGGAAGGTAAAATTACGCAAAACATTGCCTCCTGCGGTTATTAATAGTGTAAAAATTAAAGAAAACAACGAAGAACTGTTTAATCTTCGTGATGACAATTCATTCTTTTTTTCTGATCGTCTTGATGAACAGAAAGAAATTTTGGTTAGAAAAAGCGTATACGATAGATTAAAAAAAGCGCAAACAATTTTGCCTCCTCACTACCATTTTAAAATTTATTCAGCTTATCGTTCTTTAGAAAAACAAATAGCAATTTGGAACTCACATTATCTTGAAATGAAGAAAAAACATCCACAGTTAAGTAATAATGACATTATACAATTGACACAATCTGTTTGTGCTCGTCCACATAATGGCGGTGGTGGCCATCAAACAGGTGGAGCTGTTGACTTGTCTCTTTGCGATGATAATGGTGTCGATTATGATATGGGAACAAAAATTAGCGAAATCAAAGAGAAAACCCCTTCTTACAGCAAAGGACTTTCTGACAGCCAACGCTTCAACAGAAAACTTTTGATTTACTGTATGAAAAAAGCTGGTTTCCAAAACTATCCCAATGAATGGTGGCATTATGCTTATGGTGATCGCTTAGTTGGACATTCTGGACAATTCATTCATCCCAAGCATCAGAAAAAAGGCATTATTTCTGAAACCAAAGCGGTAATGGTTGATTTTATGTATAAACATCTAAAAAACGAGAATCCTTTTCCTGAAAATGCTGTTTTCTATACAACTTGTGATCAATTAAATACAGGCTCTCAACGACTGCAGGAGAAATCCGGTGCCAGATTTCAAGGAATTCAAAAAAATAAATTAATATTTTATGCTACTCAGGAAGAAATTATGTCTTCTCGACTATTAAATCAAAGAAGTATAAGTTGGACAGCTCGACTAGACAATGGTTTGGTAATCTCGTCAATGACTGGAAAAAATTATCCGTTACAAAAGAAAAATCCTTATACAGACATTTTCAAACCGTCAAATAGCTACTATTTCTGATAGCTGCGTGACTTTTTTTTGTTTTGACAAACATAAAAAATTATCATATATTTTTCGGTACAAAAGAAAGTTTATTAAATTATGAATGAAATTATCACCTATCTAAAAAAAGCTAAAGCTCTTTGTGGGAATGTTACATATAAAGCTTTGGTCTTTAAGTCTAATCCGGAAGGAATGACTGTTTTATCAGGATATGTTGTTGACGATTACTTTGTTGATGAAAACAATCGACAAATTTATGATTTTTCTTATTTTGATCGTATTACAAATCTTGATGAGGAATTTGAAGATTAACCCTAAAGAACTCAGATTGTAATCTGGGTTCTTTTTTTGTAATAATACCGACTTATGAAGCATATATATGTTTCCTGAGGAGCTTGATTTGCTCTGATTTCACTAAAGTTGTGCCCCACTTGCCATAACCGAAGAAAGAAAACGCGGAACAGGGGAAAATCCTTTTTTCCCGTTGAGGCTGATAGACTAAGAAACTATTGACAGCAGATATTATATCAATTATTTTGAGGTGGCATTGTAGGAGTTAATTATGAAATCTGAAATAACATTAAAAATTGAGCAGACAAAACAAAATGGGATTTTGGTATGCAAATTAGCCGGCTGGCTTGATCCCAACACTTCTCCGGAACTTGAAAAGGCGATTGATCTGGAGGGGGTTAACGAGTTGATTTTCGACCTGAAAGATGTGGAGTATGTTTTTTCGTCCGGATTACGGGTCTTTTTGTATTATGAAAAAATGATGAACGCCAAAGGCGGAATTATAAAGCTCATTAATGTTTCTGATTTTAACAGATCAATTTTTGATCTCGTGGGATTTCAAAATATTGTTGAAAATGCCTAATGAAATGTTTGGATAAAAAGTGGTTTGGAAAGCAATCATTAGTTTTCAAATTAAGCCTCGGGGTTTTAGCCGGCGTTTTTTTGGGAGTAATTTTGCTTTTGGGTGTCGTCTCTTCTCGTTCCAAAATGATTATCGAAGAACAGATTTTGGAACATTCGACACATTCTATTCATGCAGCGGTCAATAGTATCAACCATTTGGTTTTGGAAACCGAACAAGCTGTCAGAGGTCTCAGAAACACGCTTCAACAGCTTAATGCAAACGATGTTGCATCCATACAAATCGCTCTTAAATCAACAATCAAAGCTGTTTATAATTCAGGTTTGGATTTGTCTCACGCCACTGTTTATTTATTTTCTTCCCAAGGTTCAACCTCGGGAGTATTGTATTCTTCATTCGCCAAAGATGGTCATTTTTTCTTTAACAAAGAGAAAATTAATAACTTTTACGGTATCTATCCTCAATTAAAAAACGCCGAAAAAGAAGAAAAGATTTTTTGGTCCGAGCCATATGTCAGCCCCAACAGCCCTGATAAAAACATGGTTATAACCTGTATCCTGCCATTTAAATTTCAGGGAAAAAAGGATTTGGGCGGATTTGTTACCATTTCAATAGCCCTTCAGGATATTTTACAACATGTTGAGCAATCTCCGTTCAAAGACAACGGAAATTTGGTGTTAGTATCAAAAACAGGGCTATATATCACCCACCCAGATCCGGAAATAAATTTAAAAACAACCATTTATGAGTTAGCCACACGCCTAAACCTGCCAAAACTTCTTCAAATTGGCGAGCGTGTTCTTTCCGGACAATCCGGACACATGCAGCTTCCCTATTCTTCCATATATAAAGAACCGACTATATTTTTCTATGCTCCGGTACCGCATCTGGATTGGGGTGTTTGTTTAATTTTTTCGTATAAGCAATTGTTTAAGCCCGTATATGACCTGCAAATCATAATTGTCATTTCGGCGATTGGCTTCTTATTGCTTTTGCTATTTTTAATCAATAAAATCTGCTATTATTCTATTCGACCACTGCTCAATATTTCTAAAATCGCAACACAATACGGTAAAGGCGACTTTTCTGAAGTGGTGTCAGAAACATGTACCGATGATGAAATCGGCACATTATCAAAAGCCTTTCATAATATGAGAACTAATCTTTTAGCTTATATCGATAAAGAAAAATATGAGATTTCAGAAAAACAAAAGGTTCTGAGCGAACTGGACATTGCCAAGAAAATTCAGCTTTCCGCCTTAACGACCGATTTTCCTAAAGATAAATCTTTTCAGCTTGATGCCAAGATGATACCGGCTAAGCAAATCGGCGGCGATTTTTATGACTTTTTCTTTTTGAGTAAAAACAGGGTCGGTATTGTCATCGCCGATGTTTCCGGCAAAGGAATTTCCGCCGCATTGTATATGATGCGGGCTAAAGAAGTCATTAAACACGCGGCACAATACACATCATCCGTCGCCAAGATATTTGAGCAAGCCAATAACATCTTGTGCGAAGGCAACAGCATTTGCATGTTTGTCTCGGCCTTTTTGGCTATCATCAATCTAAAAACAGGCGTTATGGAATATGTTAATGCCGGACATTTGCCTCCTTTCCTGATGACTAACCGCAAATGTCAAAAGATGTCCGTCAACCCCAACTTCGTTTTGGGAGTTAAAGAGAATATCTCTTTTGAAACGGGAAGAATCAAACTTTTGCCCAACAGTTGTGTTTTTCTATATACAGACGGCATAACCGAAGCTGAAAACAAAGACAGGGAATTTTACGGAGAAGAGCGTTTGCAAAACCTTCTGCAACAACATTCCTGCTCGCCGACAGAACTTGTTGAAACCGTCATCTCCGACATTAAAAATCATGCCCAAAACACACCACAATCGGATGATATCACAATGTTGGCATTTCATTATTGCGGAAAAACATCAGATGTCTTGACCATAGACGCGGATATAAAAAAACTGGGTGACGTTCTGGACTTTATTGATCAAGACATGTTGCAAAAACAAATCCCTCAGGATATTAGAGCAAAAGTAACCGTAATTGCGGAAGAATTGTTCACGAATATTTCTTCATACGCATATGATACCGGTGGTGAGGTTCTGATTAAAACTGCTTTGAATAAGGACAGATATAGCCTGAAATTTATTGACCAAGGCAAACCGTATAATCCGCTTACCCATAAAGAACCCGATGTGCGGCAGCCTCTTGAGGAGCGTCCTGTCGGAGGCTTGGGAATATTTATCGCAAAAAAAATGGCCGATACCTTAACATATTCCCGTGAAAACGGAAAGAATGTTCTAAAAGTAGAAGTCAAAACTAATTAACCTACAAAAAAACTATAGAAGAGTTTTTTGTAGGTTATCGCTGGTTATCTCTGGTGCAAACCATGTCGATTTGTACGATAACACGGATAAAATCACACACTTTTTTCAAAACAGTTTGAAATAAATGTGCCTTATCGTATTTTGCAAAAAAGCAATTGTCTTTTATAAAAAAACACGCTATGCTATGGCGTGTTGTGTGAAAATTAAAACTCTATAAAAAGGAGACAAAATGATTATCAAAAATATATTTTGGGATGTTGACGGCGTGTTGGCTAATCTCAATTATGCCTATTTTAACTTTCTGACCAAACACCCCAAATATGCTCCTAAATATGGGGATATCAAATGGGAAGACTTGCCCAACGTTCTCCCAATTAGCCCGAAATACGGCGCTTTGGAGCTCAAAACGCACCCCGAATTGGGAACTGAACTTGATTATGACTTTTGTCACTCTCCCGAATTTTTTTGCAATCGTCCGCTATACCCTAATGTCATTGATGTCTTAAAAGAGTTAAACCAAAAAGGATATCGTCAATTTACGATGTCGGCGACTTTTGATGTTGAAACCAAGAAAAAATTCTTAAATAATCTGCTTGGCGAAGTTACAGACTTTTTGACGATTGAATGTGTTCAGCACGGCAAGTTTATGCATGACACCGCCAAAGAAGACATGCTGAAAGATTGTTACAAAAAATATGGTTTGAAAGCAGAAGAAACTGTTTTGGTTGATGATCGCATTTACAACCAACAAGCAGCTATCAACAGCGGTGCGCATCCGGTACGTATGCGTTGCGAGTTTACAACAGATTCTCCTGATGATCTCAAATGGATACCGGAAGTTAAAGATGTTGTCGATTTCAAGAACTGGTTATATAAAAACACCACGTTTGAATAATCAAAAAGCCCGCTCAAATCAGCGGGCTTTTTTTCTATCCTATTCTTCAATCCTGTATATCCCCAATATAAAAATACTTTTTTTGCTTGTTTAAGATTGTATTTTATGATATATTAAGCATAGAGAGTTAAACATTAATATTATTATTTATAAATAAAATTGTTATGAAAAACTTTAACGTCGTTGTTGTTCTCGTGTTCATTCTGATCTCGTTCCTGACCGTATCGTGTGATCGCGCCTCCTCCCCC